>JAAZMG010000270.1 GCA_012798935.1 Tissierellia bacterium
AACTGCATTTTTTTTAGAAAATAGGGAAATGGGAATTATAAATATTGGTAATACAGGATTTGTTATAGTAGATGGAGAAACGATAGAACTAAATAATAGAGATGGTTTATATATAGGCAAAGGGAAAAAGGAGATAATATTTAAAAGTCGTAATTCTGAAAGTCCTGCTAAATTTTATTTTAACAGTACATTGGCACATAAAACCTATCCTACAGTAAAAATTGACGGGTCAAAAGTAATACCAGAGGAACAAGGTAGTATAGAAAAATCCAATAAAAGAAAAATATATAAATATATTTATCCTACAATGTGTCAAAGTTGCCAGCTAGTCATGGGAATAACTGTACTTGAGCCAAATAACCTTTGGAATACAATGCCTAGCCATCTACATAAGAAAAGGATGGAAACATACTTTTATTTTAATATGCCTGAAGATAGTATTGCTTTTCATATAATGGGTGAACCAAAGGAAACAAGGCATATTGTGGTAAAAAACCATGAAGCTGTAATTTCTCCTAGTTGGTCCATACATAGTGCAGTTGGAACCTCAAACTATGATATTATTTGGTCCATGGCAGGAGAGAACCAAGATTTTGCAGATGTTACTCCCATAAAAACTATTGAATTGCTATAATTTAGTTTTATATAAGTATAGTAGTATCCAATTACAATAATAAAAAAGATAAGGTGGATTAATCCATCTTAAATCCATCTTATCTTTTAGTCCTCTATCCCAAATATTTAAGCGCATATCTTACATAAAATTCAGTTCCAATCAATAATGCTTTTTCATCAATATTAAAATTTCCATGGTGCTGAGGAAAATGGGTGGATTTATCTAATGGATTTTTGGCTCCAATATTCACATATACTCCAGGAACTTCTAATTGAAACTCAGCAAAATCATCAGCACTTAATGCCTTTTCTTGATTGGTTATTACATTATCTAAACCTACTAATTCCTTAGCTACGGAAGTTGCAAATTTTGCTGCATTTTCATGATTTATAACTGGACTAGAATATGAATAAAATTCAATTTTTGCTTTTCCTTTATGAGTTTCTGCGGTAGTCTCAAATATCCTCCTTATTGACTCCTGGGTCTTAACTCTAGTTTCTTGTGAAAAAGTCCTAAAGGTTCCTTCAATAACTGCTTCATTGGCAATTATATTGTACCTAGTCCCCGAATTTAAAACACCAACTCCAACAACTACTGGATCTAATGGGTCAGTTTCTCTTGCAACAATGGCTTGTAAGTTCACCACCGATTGACAAGCAATATATAAAGCATCGATTCCAGTTTGGGGCTTACTTACATGACCACTTTTACCTTCAATTATGGCTTTGAAATAATCACAAGATGCTGCAATAGGACCTGGGCTTACTGCTATTTTCCCAATATCTAAATCAGTAGATACATGAAAACCCAAAATATTATCTACATCTTTTAGATGGCCAAGAGCTATAAATTGCCTTGCACCTTGCCCAATTTCTTCAGCTTGTTGGAAAAACAATTTAATTTTCCCTTGAATTTTATCTTCTTTTTCCTTTAATATCTTTGCTGCCCCCATAAGGGATGCAGTATGTGCATCATGGCCACAAGCATGCATTAATCCTTTATTTACTGAAGCATAGTCTATTTCGTTTAACTCTTGAATTTCAAGAGCATCAATATCCGCTCTTAATGCCAAAGTTTTGCCTGGATTTAAACCTCCAATATAAGCGGCAACGCCTGTTTCTCCTACCCTTTCATAAGGAATTCCTAAT
>JAAZMG010000271.1 GCA_012798935.1 Tissierellia bacterium
AGTGTAATACCAATGATGCAACAAGGCTTGTGTCAATGTGGATGTGCAAGGATAACTTGGCTTAATGGTGATAGTATTTGTTGGCGATGTGAACAGATACTAAGGAGTTATAAAAAAGAGTAAAGTCTTTAAAACTTTTATTTTAAAAGGATTAAAACAAAATTATAAAAAGGGGTGATAGGTTGACTTTTCAACCTGTAATTAAATGGAGTGGAAGCAAAAGAAGTCAAGCAGATGAAATTATAAAATACTTCCCTAAAAAGATTGATGTTTATTATGAGCCATTTGTGGGAGGTGGTAGTATTTTGAGGAAGTTACTGTCTACAGATATTAAGGTAAATAATTATATATGTAGTGATTTAAATAGTGACTTGATTGACTTATGGAATCTAATTAAAAGTAGCCCAACATTAGTGGCTGATACATACGAAAAAATGTGGAATGAGCTAAATATAGACGACAACAAAGATAGAAAAAGAGAATATTTTTATATGGTAAGAGAGAGATTTAATAAACAAAAGAATCCATTAGATTTTATGTTTATCATGAGAACTACAACTAATGGGATGCCAAGATATAATCAAAATGGGGAGTTTAATAATTCTTTTCATATCACGAGAAACGGAATTAAGCCTGAAACATTAAGAAATATCATAATTCAATGGTCTAGTTTATTAAATGAATTTAAAGTTGAATTTATTTGTCAAGATTATAAGGAAGCAAAAGCTAATCAGAATGATTTTATGTATCTTGATCCACCATATGCAAATACAAGAGGAATGTATTATGGGGCTTTAGATTATGAAGAATTGTGGGAGTGGTTAAGAAATCAGAAGGGAAAGTACATATTAAGTTTTGATGGTATTAGTGGCGAAATAGATAATACATATAAAGTTCCAAAAGATATATATAATAAACATGAGTATTTACTTAGTGGCAACAGCTCTTTTAAGAGAACAATAGGAAAATCTAATGATAGTATAGTTTATGAAAGTTTGTACATAAAATAAATGACTTAAAATAGCCAGTTATAAATCACAAAAAGTTAATAAAATCTTAGTTTTACTAGGTTAAATATAAAATTATAGGAGGTAAATTATGAATAAAGTGCTTATGGAAACAATAAAAGATTTTATAAATGACTCAATCAAAGGGGCTACAGAGTTAAAAGAAACATTATCACAAATTGAAGCTGAGGACGTTGTGAAAAGGAATAAAGAAATTACAAACAAAATTAGAAAAGTAAAAAAGAAGACTTATGCAGAGCAACGTGCTGTCGAAATTGCCAATAAATTTAATATTGTTGAGCTAGTGGATAGTTATTATAAATTGGGATTAGCACATGCATATGGAAATATTATGTATATGTTAGATGAAGATTTTGATAAAAAAGATATGAAGAAACTTATAATGGGTACAACAAAAGATGATATTCAATTTAGAAGTGACATATTCGGAGTATGGGAAGAGTTGACGAATGAAATTAAATAAACAAACTCAGGAATGGCTTGAAATACACGTTTGTTAGGTCGAAAAAGGCATTAAAATTGTGTTTTTAATGGGATCACCATAAAAGGCAAAGTTTAAGGAGATTATAAAATGTTTTTAAAAAGAATTTATAGGAGGCTAAAGTATTCCCCAAAATTCGTCAAAGAATCTTATATCTGGCAATATGA
>JAAZMG010000272.1 GCA_012798935.1 Tissierellia bacterium
GGGCCGTTTGCTTAAGCGGTACCATAGGATGGGTAGGATTAGTGGTACCCCATATGGGTAGGAGATTAGTGGGAACCAACAACAAAGTTCTAGTGCCGGCTTGTTGCGGCCTAGGGGCTTCTTTTTTGATGACTATAGACAATGTTTCAAGAACCATAACTGGAGGAGAAGTTCCCATAGGGATACTTACTTCCTTAATTGGAGGACCCTTTTTTATATACATATTGAAAAAGACAAAAGGAGGAACCTGGTCATGATACCTGTTATGGAAATTGAAGGAGCTTCTTTTAGTTATGGTCAAAAAGATATATTTAAAAACCTTAATCTAAAAGTAGGAAAAAGCCAAATCTTTTGTTTAGTAGGGCCTAATGGCTGTGGGAAAACTACTCTGTTAGAATCCATACTAGGTATTCAGAAACTAAAAGCTGGGAATATCTATGTAGAAGGGAAAAATATACTCAGCATAAGTCATAAAAATAGGGCTGAAAAGATAGCATATATTCCCCAAAATATAGAAAAAACCTTTCCTTATACTGTAAAGGATATGGTTATTATGGGACGAGCCCATAATATAAAATTATTCCAAGCTCCTTCAAAGGAAGATAAATTAATAGCAATGGATGCCATGAAAAGAATGGGTATATTAAATTTAGCAGAGAAACCTTTTACACAAATTAGTGGTGGAGAAAAAAGGTTAGTCATGATTGCAAGGGCTTTAACCCAAGAATCTAAGATTTTAGTAATGGACGAGCCTACAGCCCATTTAGATTTTAAAAATGAATTGATGTTACTAGAAATTATAGTAGACATAATTAAGAAAGAAGGTATTACAGTTATTATGGCTACCCATTTTCCAAACCATGCTTATTATTTTGAAAACAATGGAGTTAAAACAAAATTAGCCCTTATGAAAGATGGAGGTTTTGCAAAAGTTGGTACTCCTACAGAGTTACTTAATGAGAAGAATATAATGAGAATATATAGTATCAATTCCCAAATAACAACTTGTAAGATAGATAAAGAAACCTTTATAAAGCAGATAATACCAATATCTATTATAAAAGAAGGATTAGAGAATTCTGGAGGTGATATTAATTAAAATGGATAATAGGCCATTGAAAAAACACCAGATATTATTTTTGATCATTATTTTGGCTATAATACTAAATGGTTGTGGCAATAAGCCAGAAGAAGCCCCTAATATAAGTGAAGAATTTGAATCCTCAGAATACCCTATAGTGGTGAAGGACTATTTAGATAGAGAGGTTACTATAGAAAAACCTATTAATAAAATTGCATGTGGATATGCCTATGCTGGGCATGTGGCTGCATTATTAGGTAGGGGAGATGATATAGTAGCTGTTGTAGGAGGATTACAAAGGGATAAGATGTTAAATGATCTTCATCCTCATATAAAAGAATTGCCAGTACCTTTTAGTTCAGGTGCTATAAATATAGAAGAGTTATTAAAGGTTGAACCAGATATTGTCTTTGTGAGAAGCGGTACTGCTATAAATAAATCTGAAATAGGGAAGCTGGAAAAATTCAATATACCCTATATTACCATAGATTTTAAGAATATAGAAGAACAGATTGAAAGCATAAAAATTATAGGGAAGGCTTTGGGGAAAGAAGAAAAAGCTAAAGAATATATAGATTATTATATGGATACTATGAACTATATAGAAGAAACTTCATATAAAATTCCTGAAGAAGACAGGGTTTTTGTATATCATTCGGTAAATGAAGCTACTAGAACTACGGGTGGAGAAAGTTTACCTGTAGATTGGCTTAGAAGGGTAGGGGTAAAAAATGTAGCTGAAGGTGAAGAACTTAGAATAGTAGACAACGA
>JAAZMG010000273.1 GCA_012798935.1 Tissierellia bacterium
AAACCTTCTCAAGCATTCTCTAAATCATAACCGATTTGCCAAAAACACATATCAAAAATTTTCATTTGAGTGTATTCTATATCAGCCCTCTGTATACTCAATCTATATTTTTCAAACTTTTCTTTATTACTAAATAACATTTACTTCGACATCTATTTCCACCTACCCCTACTCTATTAACATTTCTAAATTAAATCTATTCATTAAAATAAATTATTCTTCCTTCTTTGTTAACCTCAATTTTTCTTATTAGGTTATAGATAATGACACCATCTACAATTATTATTTCCCATCTTAATATTTTTGTTCAAATAAAACTTATATTTACTATTTCTACACTTTTATTTAATTTCCTTTAATATTCCCATATTTTGCAACTCTTTTTCTATTAATAGCCTTACTTCTTTATTATTTCCTCCAAAGCCTGCATATAGTTGAACTTTATAAGGAGTTATTTTCTCGTTTCCCTCTAACATCTCATTTATAGCCCATCTTATTTTTCTTATTCTATAACTATCAATATCTTCAACCACACTATCTATATATTCATAAGTTTTTATAAGCCTTTTATCATAAAACCAGTTTCTTACTCCAATTTCTCTTCTGATACTTTCAACTCCAATTCTTATTGGTTTACCATCCCTATTCAAGATTTTAGGAACAGCTTTTTTTGATAGTTGCAAACATTCTTCATCTCTCTTTTCCCAATCTACTGTTTCTCCTCCCATTCTTCCAGGCTTACCTTTTGGAGTTACTTTATCATACCACTCCCTATCATATGTATATACATATGTATGTAATCCTTTGCCTATTTCTTTCAATTCTGACCTATTAGCTCCAGGATTATTTTCTATTAGTTTTAACCATTCCTCTCTTTTAGTATTTAAATCAAATATTGGTTCTCTTTTTTTGGTAATTTTTATTCTGCCTATAGCCCTTTTACTTTCAAACATCTCATTAATATCAATATCTAAAAATTGAATAAAAAGTAAATGTCTTAATGGACTTCGTATTTTATTATTATTTCTAACAAATAATCTAACCCAATTTCCTTCACGATTGATATCAAAATCGCTTTGCATTAATTTTAAATAATCATGTGAATAATAATCTAAAAACTCTCTCTGAAGCTCTTTCATATAAATGCTTCCACCTTTAGATGTAAAACCTTTATCTCTCAGCCTATCTATATAAAAATTTATCAAAAATTGGGATTCTTTTCTATTATAATTTTGTTTTAATAATATCTTAGCATTTCTTATATATTCTATATTTAATTTTTTTATCCTATCATCATACTCTATGTTAGATTCCACAAAATCACAATTACTAGAATCAGGGCAATAATAACCTATACGACTATCAGTATTCAAAACTTGGCTATCTTTTAACAAGATTTCATGTTTTTCACAATATAGTACTCCAGGAACTTGGTGTAACCTTCTCCAATAACTTTCTCCAAGTTCGTTCATGTCTTCCCTATAGCAAATTGGACAATATCTTAAAAACTTATTTGACTTTACTTTACTTCCAGTAAATCCAACCATGCTTTCAATACTTTTACTAGCTCCGTTTTTCATAAACTTATAAACTTCATCTGTCTTTTCTTCAGACAAAAAAACTGTAAAAAAAGGAAACATGGTGTTATTCATTATTAACTCTTCTGCTGTTATCTTCGATGTTAAAGGCAAATTATTAACTAATGCATCTATATATTGTGG
>JAAZMG010000274.1 GCA_012798935.1 Tissierellia bacterium
ATATTATGGATGAATTCAGTGTAAATAATCCAACTTTGAAGATTAAAAATTTAAGTAGGGTAGATGGTAAGATTACTACAACAAGCATTAAAACAGTTTAGGGTAATAATAAATGACAGGGTTAATATCTGTTAGCTCTGTTATTTATATACACTATATAGATGTTTAACTATTGGGTATACATAATTAATATGATTTATAGATAGACTGTAAAAAAGTATAAGTTCAATAATATTAAAAGGGAGAGTGCGTTATGGGAAAATATAATATGGAAGAGAAACTTTTACCAGAGCCACTTCAAAGTATAGTGGAATCTGATGAAGGATTATATGGTATTGATGAAATTATTCCTTTATCCATTGTAAATGTTTATGGAACCATAGGATTAACAAACTATGGATATTTAGATAAAGAAAAGATAGGAATAATAAAGGAATTAGATGAACAAAAAGGAGAATATGTAAATACATTTTTAGATGATTTGGTAGCAGCAATTGCGGCAGCAGCAGCTAGTAGGATAGCCCATTCAGCTAGAGAATAAAAACTAGCAATACAATTATACTAAGGAAATATTTGAATATCTTATAGAAGTGAAGAAAACAGGGCAATTGTTTAAACCTTCAAACAATTGCCCTGTTCCTTATTTATAGTTATATCCATATAAGGTACAATTTAATTATAGAGTGAGTACTCAATCTAATCTATAAAAATAAATATAGTGGGAAAAGGAGTGATTTATATGACCGATGAGCTAACTAAATCTTGTATAAATCTTCATTCCGTCCTCAGAAACCTTGAAGATTTTAGAGAATGCTTATTAAAGAAAGGAAGGATCCCATGCCTAAACATGATGGATATATGGGCAAAGTTTTAACTATAGATTTAAAAGATAAAACTACAAGTTTATATCCTTGGTCAGAGGAAGACAGAGAGCTTTATCTTGGAGGCAAGATAATGGCTGCTAAAATAATAAGTGATAATGTAAAACCCTGTGTAGATGCTTTTCATGATGCAAAAAACCTATGGGGTAAGACCACTAGTCAGACTCAACAGGCTTTGGATTCGAGGGCTGGAAAGGTTGTTATTGGGCCTGCAGGATTATTAAGTTAGGAATATATTAGCAACCAAAAATTTTAAATATGGACACTACCAGGTAGACTTACAAAAGTTGTCTAAATAGAAGATGAACCGAATAGCTATGTACCTCTAGAGGATTTAAAACAAAAATAGATTCTAGTGATAATGTAAGCATACTATCTCTTGTTGCTGGAGGATAGTATGCTTACAAAGGTCAAGCTTAAATATCAACCTATTTTATTTTCTGCCAACGGCAGAAGGCTTGCTAGCTCACTTTGAGAAGTAGCCTTTTTCATCGGGAACTCAATAATTTACTTCACCTGTATTGCGATTAATGATGATATATTCTTCACCATTTGAAAATTTATTAGCTTCCATATTGTCACCTCCCATATATAGTGTGTCCAAGTTATAAGAAAATATAATAAAGGGAGATGTGACTATAAAAAATATCTATAATTATAAAAATAGGAAACTTATCCTTTGTTTTCAAACAGGACAAATTTTTCATAGGCTAAACAATTTAACATATTTTTTAATTATTCTTTAATCACTTTAAAGATCCAATCGATTAAATCTATACAAAGATCTGCTGTCATATTATTTTTATCAAGAACAGGGTTTAATTCAACAAAATCCATTGACTTTATGAGTCTCGTATTTAAAAAATTTTCAAAAATTTTTTTTGCCTCTCTCATGCTTAAACCATTAATAACAGGAGTCCCTGTTCCAGGAACTAGGCTTTTATCTAATACATCAATATCGAAACTTAGATGAATTGCATCAATATTGGAGGAGTATATTCTATTTAGCACCTGCTCTATAACCTTCTCAAGGCCTATATTATTTATAGAATCCATAGTATATAAATTTAAGTTCAAATCCTTAGCAAGTTGTATTTCTCCTTTATCTAACTCTCTAGCACCAATAATATATACATTTTCAGGTTTTACTTTTGGTCCATTATAATATACATTGACTAAAGAAGGCTCTCCTATACCTATAGCCGAAGCCAAAGACATGCCATGAGTATTACCTGATGGGGAGGTTTCTTGGGTGTTTATATCACCATGAGCGTCTATCCATATTACAGCTAAATTATTATAAAATTTACTAGAGCCTGAGATAGTACCTAAGGCCAAGGAATGGTCTCCACCAATTATAAATGGAAAGCTTTTAGAAGACAAAACGCTATAAACTAAATGAGCGAGATTGTTATTCATATCCACTATAGGTTTTAAATACTTAATTTTTTTATGATATTCATACTTTTTTGATTCGGGAACTTTTGGTATATATAAACTTCCAAGATCATAAACCCTATGGCTGTGTTTTTTTATAGTTTCAATTATCCTTTTATTCCTTAGTTTTGCTGGTCCATATTGGACACCTTCTTGATCACAACCATACATAATGGGTACTCCAAATAAGCTTACGTCCATTTTACAACCTCCCTATAAGATAATTTGAAAAGTAGTCTATAATCCATTGCATAAATTTATTATACCATTTGAAAAACACAGGACAAGAAAATATTTGAAGCTATAAAAAACGAGAAATATAAATAATTATCTAAAAAGCCTTAAATAATAGTATGAACAATAGGAAGAATTTTAACAGCTAGGTTTTATTTTAACTGGAGCTTGAATAAAATACCTTTTTAAACTACAATAGACTTATTAAATATGAAGTTAAGAGGTGAAATATGGGTAACAAATATTATGCTGTTAAAGAAGGTAGGAATATAGGTGTATATGAAACTTGGGCAGAATGTGAAAGCCAAGTAAAAGGATATTCGGGAGCAAGTTATAAAAAATTTCCAACTTATGAAGAAGCAATAAGTTTTATAAATTCCAACGAAAAAGCATATAAAGAAAAGGAAATATTAAAATTAAAAGGCAATGAAATGGTGGCTTATGTAGATGGAAGCTTTGATAAGGATAGTAAGTATTATAGTTATGGGGCAGTTATATTTACTGCAGAAGGTAAGGAGATCTACTCGCAAAAAGAAAATGATGAAACTATGGTAGATATGAGAAATGTAGCAGGGGAAATAAGGGGGGCCATGTACGCTATGGAACAGGCCTTAAGAAAGGGTAAGGATGTTTTATATTTGCACTATGACTATGTAGGTATAGAAAAATGGGCCACAGGAGAGTGGAAAACCAATAAAGATGGAACTAGAAAATATAAAGAATACTATGATTCTATAAAGGATAAATTAAAAGTGGAATTTGAAAAAGTAAAAGCTCACTCTGGAGATAAGTATAATGAAGAAGCAGATAAATTGGCTAAGGAAGTTTTAGACATAGAGGTTTAAAAAACTCCCATATTAGGGAGTTTTTTAATAACCAAATTCTTCACTTAAAGAATCATCCTTTTCTATCCAATCATTTACAAGAATTGTTCTATAATTATCTTTTGTATCTCTTACAATGACCTTTTTTATACCTGCATTGATTATAAGTCTTTTACACATAGAGCAAGAATTAGCATCTTTTACAAGTTCCTTGGTTTTTACATCTATTCCTACTAGATAAAGAATACTATCAATCATATCTCTTCTTGAGGCACTAATAATACAATTAGCCTCAGCATGGACAGATCTGCAAAGTTCATATCTAGTTCCTCTAGGTATCTTTAGTTCTTCTCTTCTGCAAAATCCTAAATCCGAACAATTTTTTCTACCCCTAGGAGCTCCACTATATCCAGTGGAAATTATCTCATCATTTTTTACTATTATAGCACCAAAATTTCTTCTCAAGCATGTGCCTCTTTTAGCTACCGTTTCGGCTATATCCAGATAATAGTTTGTTTTATCTCGCCTTTCCATGTTTATACCTCCAATATGCCAATAATTAAATATCATATTATCATATATTTGGTTTTTATAAAACAGGTATAGTGTATAGATAAAATGATTTTAATATAATATAATAGAGCTATCTAAATAAATTTGGTTACCATTTGAAAACTTAAAATATATTTAGTTATGAAAGGAGTATAGCTATGAGATATTTAATCAAGGAAAAGATATTTACCTTTGCAGATAGGTTTAGAATTGAGGATTATGAAGGATACCCTCAATATGAGGTAGTAGGTAAGATATTATCTCTAGGTAATAAACTCCATATATATGATATGAATGGGAGGGAACTTATATATATTGAGGAAAAGATATTTAGATTTTTACCTGAATATACAATTTATAAAGAAGGTAATATTGTAGCAAAAATTAAGAAGGAGCTAACTTTTTTAAAACCTAGGTTTAGAATTGAAAGTTCGTATGGACAGTTTACCATAGAAGGAGATGTGTTCCACCATAATTTTAATATATTGAAAAATGGGGAGCCTGTTGCTTGGATAAGCAAAAAATGGATTTCTCTATCAGATACTTACTCTGTTGATATAGTAGATGAAGAAGACCATCCATTTATATTATCTATTGTAATAATACTTGATCAAATATTCTATGATGGGAATAGGAGCTAGAAATTTAAACAGTTTGTATAGCTATGGATAAAGTCATATTAAATATAATAAAACGATATAATATAACATACCGCTATAAAAGAAAACAATATGATTTATTGGAGTAAAGTGGTATAATATTAATTAGGTAATATGATTATGTGAAAGGAGTGGGATAATGGGAAAAGTCAAGGATAATTTAATAGTTAAGCTATTATTAGCGGTGGTAATTGGAATTGTGTTAGGACTTATTGTAAATGAAAATATTATAGGAATAATAATTACAGCTAAGCATATATTAGGGCAATTTATATTTTTCTGTGTACCGCTAATTATTATTGGATTTATTACTCCATCTATTACTAGCCTACAATCTAATGCTAGTAAGATGTTGGGGGCGGCTCTATTAATTGCTTATTTATCTTCAGTAGGTGCAGCTTTATTTGCAATGATAGCAGGATATATAATAATACCAGGATTAAATATTGTAACCAATCCAGAGGGATTAAAGGTTTTACCAGAATTAATATTTAAATTGGATATTCCACCTATTATGTCTGTAATGTCTGCATTGGTACTGTCGATTGTTGTAGGACTTACGGTTATATGGACCAAGTCGAAGACTATTGATAAAATTTTAGGAGAGTTTCATAATATTATGATGGCAGTGGTTACAAAGATGGTTATACCTGTGCTTCCTATATTTATAGCTACTACTTTTGCTGGATTAGCCTATGAAGGAAGTATAACCAAACAGTTTCCTATATTCATTGAGGTAATTATTATTGTTATAATAGGCCATTTTATTTGGTTAGCTCTTCTTTATGCTATTGGAGGATTTATATCTAAAGAAAATCCTTTAGAAGTTGTAAAACATTATGGGCCAGCATATTTAACAGCTGTAGGAACTATGTCTAGTGCTGCAACTCTTCCAGTAGCATTAAGCTGTGCAAGAAAATCAGAAGTATTAGATAAAGAAGTAGTAGACTTTGCTATACCTATTGGGGCTACTATCCATTTATGCGGTTCTGTTTTAACAGAGACTTTCTTTGTGATGACTATATCCAAAATACTATATGGAACATTACCACCTTTATCCTCTATGATCACTTTTATTGTGCTTCTTGGAATATTTGCCATAGGTGCACCAGGAGTTCCAGGAGGAACGGTAATGGCTTCTCTAGGTTTAATAATAGGCATCCTAGGATTTGATGACTCAGGAGTGGCTTTAATGCTTACCATATTTGCATTACAAGATAGTTTTGGAACAGCTTGTAATGTTACAGGAGATGGAGCCATAGCTCTTATGCTTACAGGCATATTTAAAAAGAAGACGGAGAAAGAAGTTAGTTAAAAAATACCATAAAAAAACGGCTATTATTATAATAGGAGCCGTTTTTATTTTTGCTATGATGGGTATAAAAGAATATAGAAATAAAAATGTCAGGAGGGAAAAAAGATGTTTAAAGAGTTTAAAGAGTTTGCAGTAAAAGGAAATGTTATCGATTTAGCAATTGGGGTTATAATAGGTGGAGCTTTTGGGAAAATAGTATCCTCCTTAGTTAATGATGTTATAATGCCTATAGTTGGTGGACTTATAGGCAAAGTGGATTTTACCAACTTCTTTATTAGTTTTGATGGGAATAAATACGCTACACTTGCACAGGCTAAAGATGCAGGAGTAGCTACATTGAACTATGGTGTATTTTTAAATACAATTATTGAGTTTTTGATAATTTCATTTTCATTGTTTCTAGTAATTAGACAGATTAACAGATTTAAGAAACAAGAAGAGCCAGCCCCAATTACTACTAAAACATGTCCATACTGTTTTACAGAGATATCTTTGGAAGCTACCAGATGTCCTAATTGTACTTCCATATTAAATGATGAAGTTATGAGCATAAACAATAATTAAGATCAAAAAGAGGTGGGCATATGTATGGATTGGTATTGGAAGGTGGGGGAGCTAAGGGAGCATATCATATTGGAGCCTACAAGGCCTTGGTAGAAGAGGGAATTCAGGTAGGGGGTATAGCAGGTACCTCTGTGGGAGCGTTAAATGGGGCTATGATAGCTCAAGGAGATTATGAAAAGGCTTATGAAATATGGCATGAAATATCCTATTCTAAAGTTATAGAAGCTAACGATGAGGAAATTGAAAGATTAAAGCAGATGAAGTTAGACAAAGAGAATATATCCTTATTGACAGAAAAGATAAAAGAAGTTTTACATGAAAAAGGATTGAATATAACCCCTTTAAAAAATTTAATACTGGAATCGGTAGATGAAGATAAAATTAGAAATTCTGGAAAGGATTTTGGGATAGTAACAGTATCTTTGACGGATTTGAAACCTTTGGAAATATATATTGAAGATATTCCTTCAGGTAAGCTAGCAGAATATTTAATGGCTAGTGCATATTTACCTGTATTTAAGAAGGAGAAGATAGATGGAAAAAGGTTTATTGATGGAGCCATCTATAATAATTTACCTGTAAATTTATTGGTAGATAAGGGATATAAGGATCTGATATTAATAAGAACTAATGGTATTGGTATTGCCAAAAAGGTAGACCTTGAAGAGTTAAATACTGTATTAATCTCACCTAATGAAGATTTAGGAAGGGCTTTGGATTTTGATCAGGACGCTGCAAGGTATAATCTTAAACTTGGTTATTATGATGGGTTAAAAGCTTTAAGGGGATTGAATGGCCATAGTTATTATATTGAACCTATAAAAGATGAAGATTATTTTATGAATTATTTATTAAATTTAGAAGAAGAAAAAGTATTAAAATTAGGTGAAATACTTAAAATAGATGAAAATATCCCTTATAAAAGAGCTTTATTTGAATTTATAATTCCTAAACTATCTAGTATGTTAGGAGTAGAAAAAGAAGCTAGCTATGGAGATATATTTTTCAGCCTATTGGAAAAATTAGCTGAAATTTATAAAATTGGAAGATTTAAGATTTATAAATATAATGAGTTATTGGATTTAGTAAAAGAAAAATATAAAGTTGAAACAAATAAGGAAACAGGGGTTATGGATAAAATAATTGAAAAGGTAGATTTTTTATTGTTTTTAGGAAAGGAAGAAATTATTAGAGTAATAGGAGAAATTATGCTATAAATGAGTTCACGGTTCTTTAATGCACTAAGCTATTAAAGCATACTGTAAGTTCTTGGATAAGGGTTTATGGACTATTATCCGAGGATTTTGTTTTTAATTAAAAGTTTTAAAAATAGTTGCTATTTTTTTCAATAAAGGGTATAATGAATTGTAACCTTAATTCATCAGTAAAGCATTTTGTTTTAAGTTTTTATGTAGTAATTAAAAATGATTAGAGAAATAAGATTTATATAGATTATTATAATCTCCAAATCTTTATTTCTTGTAAACGCGTAAAGCTCTGGGAATTAAAGGAAATAAAAATTTGGAGGTATTAGAATGACTAACGGTACAGTAAAATGGTTTAACTCAGAAAAAGGTTTTGGATTTATTCAAACAGAAGAAGGTACAGATGTTTTTGTACATTTCTCACAAATAAATAAAGAAGGATTCAAAACATTAGAAGAAGGCGAAGCAGTAACTTTCAAAGTAGTTGAAGGTGCAAAAGGCCCTCAAGCTGAAGATGTAACACCAGTTAGATAATTAAACCGAAAATAAACCCCTAAGGCCATCTATGGCCTTAGGGGTTTATTTAAATAACTTCCTTTTATGGTGCCAGGCACCAAAAAAGGAAGTTATTTGTAATATACATATATTAAAAAATGTTTAAAAGAATTAATAAATGGATATAAATATACTAATCGGAAAAGATTATAAATTTTAACAGGAGGCTAGAAATGGATAGATTAGTAGGAAGAAAGGCACCAGATTTTACGATGAATGCATGTAAAGGTGACGGTAGCGATTTTACCAAAGTTAGTTTAAAGGATTATAAAGGGAAATGGTTAGTAATGTTTTTTTATCCATTAGATTTTACTTTTGTTTGCCCAACAGAAATTACTGCATATAGTAAAAGAGTTGAAGACTTTAGAAAAGAAGGGGCAGAGATATTTGCAGCAAGTGTAGATAGTGAACATTCACATAAAGCTTGGATCAATTCTAGTCTTGGGAAGATTAATTTTCCAATAGCATCGGATATGACCAAACAAGTGTCAAAGGATTATGGAATATTATTAGAGGAAGAAGGAGTTGCTTTGAGGGGATTATTTATTATTGACCCTGAAGGAATAGTTAGATATTCTGTAATACATGATTTAAATGTAGGAAGAAGTGTAGATGAAACTCTAAGAGTGCTTAAAGCCTTAAAAACTGGAGGGCTTTGTCCAATAGATTGGGATGAAGGCCAAGATTTACTATAGAACGGAAAACTAGTAGCGGCCAATTATGGTCGCTTTATTTTATTAGATAGGGGGACAAAAGTAGTGGATCTTAATTATATTATAAATAGGGTAAATAGTAGAACACCTAAACCTATGGATGTAAAATATAGGTATGCAGTATTGGTTCCAATGATAAAAAATAATCATAGATGGGAACTAATCTATGAAATGAGAGCCAAAACTTTAAAAAGGCAACCAGGAGAGATATCCTTCCCTGGCGGAGAGGTAGAAAAAGGTGAAACCTATGAGGAAGCAGCCATAAGGGAAACTATAGAGGAACTTAATATAAATGAAAATAATATATATGTAATAGGAGAGTTGGATTATTTTGTTTCCTACTATAATTCAACTATTCATTCATTTTTAGCCACAATTGATGGAATAAATGTGGATAAGGTCCAGCCAAATAAGGGAGAAGTAGACCATATATTCACAGTACCTGTGGATTTTTTCATTAAAAATGAGCCCAAAGTCTATTATGTAGATTTACACACGTCAATTAATAGAGATTTTCCCTATAATTTAATACAAAATGGAGAAAATTACAATTGGCAAAAAGGAAAACATTCTGTATATTTTTATAGGTATAATGATTATATTATATGGGGATATACAGCAAAGATGACCAAACATTTTATAGACATAATAAAGCCACTAGAATTATAATTTTAATGGCTTTATTTATGTTCCCTTATCTTTCCTCTATAATTGGATTGTTTATTATACCCTTGTCATCTAAATACTTCAAATCTCTTATAAGGAAAATAGCAGTAGTTATAGAGGCAACTAAATCGGACACAGGTCCTGCTGCCCATACTCCAGTAAGACCAAAGAACTTTGGAAGTATGAATAAAGCAGGTATTAGGATTAAAACTTGTCTAGATAGCCCTAATAATGCAGCTTGTTTGGGCTTTCCTGTGGCTTGAAAGTAGTTGGAGCTAACTATTTGAAAGCCTATTATAGGTAGCATAACTAAATTTATCCGCAGCCCTCTAATACCAACTTCCAGTATGCTGGTTATATCTGCACCTTTTTGTAAAAACAATCCAAATAATTTATCAGGCATTGTTTGTGTAACTATAAAGCCTATACTTAATACTGAAGTTGCAGCTATTATTGCTTTCTTTAAAGCTTCTTTAACCCTATTATATTTTTTTGCTCCATAGTTAAAACCTATAATAGGTTGAGCACCTTGATTTATGCCAAAAACAGGCATTAGAATTAACATTGTAATACTGTGAATTACTCCCATACTGGAGATAGCCACATCACCGCCATAAGCATTTAAACTATTGTTTAATATTACGGTTACTGTGCTTGATGCAAGATGCATACTAAAGGGGGCTAATCCAATGGAGAGAATGCCTTGAACTATATCTTTCTGTAATCTCATATTTTCTTTTTTAAGTTTTAACATACTCCTGCTGCCAAAAAAGTAGCTGAGAACCCATGTGGCAGATACGGCTTGAGCAATAATAGTAGCTAGTGCTGCACCTTTTATACCCATATCAAATATAAATATAAAAGTGTAATCCAATATGATATTAAGTATTGCTCCTATTAACATAGTGGTCATGGCAACCCTAGGATTACCTTCTCCCCTAATAAAGTTATTTATACCAAATCCTAAGGCTTGGAAGGGAGCACCTATAAGAATTATGGACATATATGCTATGGAATAAGGTAGAATATTGTCACTAGCGCCGAAAGCTTTAAGCAAGGGTTCTATAAAGATTAGACCTAAAAAACTTAGAGTTAGAGAAATAATAAATAGTAAAACGAAAGCATTTCCAAGTATTAGTTCAGC
>JAAZMG010000275.1 GCA_012798935.1 Tissierellia bacterium
CATCTCTTATATAAATTATTTCTCCTGGAATATCTGCTATAGGATCATTGTACCAAGGTGTTAATTTGTTTTCTCTACTATTGTCTGCCCAAGTAAAACCTGTACCCCATTCAGTAACAATAAATCCAAATTTCCTATTTGAAATAACATTTATCCAAGGTAATGGAGTATTTAAATCCTCTGTAAGTTTAATAATATATTCTTTTCCATCTTTTGAAAAACCTCCATATCCATTAAAATAGTCTGTATCTAAAGACATATTATGGTCTGGATATTCTGCTCTTTCTATTTTATCAAACTTTTTATAAGGTATAGAATCCTTTTTATGCTTTTTATCCACAAATCCCTCTTCCGCATCTATGATAATTCTAGCCCATTTATATAAAAGTGATATATCCTCATCTTCTAAAGCATTTCTATTTCTAATAAATATTCCACCAGGACGGTCTACAATATTTCCCCTATTTTCATATATTACTTCTCTTATGTTTTCAAATAAAGGTTGATAATATATGGATTCATCTTCATTCAACACTACTAAGTCCACTATTAATCCTTTGTAAGACCAGTACTCATGAGCATTTATTAATTCTACTAAAGTTTCTATCCCTTCCATGGATTCTATAGTAATTAAAACTATAGGATTATCCCCAGAAATACCCTGAGCCCAAAGGCCTTCTTTTCCTTTCCTGTTTTCTTTAAGTAAATTAACATATCTAATTTTATTATTCTCCTCAGAGTAAAATAGATAAGGTAGTAAATCCTCATAAAGTTTAATATTTGAATGATTTAAACTTAAATACCCTATCTCCGTCTTAGACTTAGTTTTGGAAAGTTCTCTAGCCATATTTATACTATTTATATCATCATATTTATTGAGTATATCTATTGCATCATCCTTATTATGAGTTATAGCTGTTATATAGTATATTTCCACTTGTTCCTTTGGATTTATTTTAACCTTTTTACTTATACTCATTATAGGATCTAGGACTATTCCTGTAGTATCCGTAAGACCTTTTAAAAGAGGTCCCTTAGGATTTTTCAAACTTCTACCTCTACCTATAAAATTTGCCCTATTGGTTTCATATTGAAACTTGTCTGCATTATCTCCAAAGGATTTGACCCCATGTAAAATCCAATTATCTTGAATATCTTCTACCCTCTTTCTCCTATAGGCTAATAGACCTTCTTTTTCCTCTAATACTTCTGTTCTAATAAATAGATTATTAAATGCAGGATGGGCAAGATCCGATTTTAATCTTTCACCTACTATCTCAAAATAGCTTATAGTCTCAAGTAATACTTCCTCATCTCCATTGTTTATTAACCTTACTTTTCTGATTTCTCCTAATTCTTCTGGCAGCAAAAATACATCCATTTTAGTTTCTATATCTCCATCTTTTCTATAGAAATTAGCCTTATAAGTAGAAAACTCTACTTTATATAAATCCGGTTCCTCATAGGTAGGAGCATAAGTTGTAGACCATAATTTATTGTTTTTTAAATCCTTTATATATATAAACTGCCCATAGGAATTAGCCAAATAATCCTTTCGCCATCTATTGATAAACATATCCTTATTTTTAGAAAAACCTTCTCCCCTATTAGTTATCATCAAAGAATAGGTACTAGATGATAGGATATGACATTTTATATCCTTTAGGTCCTCCTTTGTATATACTCTCCTATCCCATATTTCTCTCCTTTTAATAACCATATTTACTTCTTTTAAATTTTCTTTTTGTTTTGATATTATTGGTCTTATTGGTACCTTTTCCTGTAACAAAAATTCACCACATTTCATTTGAGGATCTTTATGAAATCTATTTACCAATATATCTTTATTAATGAAATTATTTATGGAAGCAAATATCATTCCTTGATGATGACTCATATAGGATTTAACTATACCTTTATCCAAATGGGCAGGAAGCCTACTTATAGTATAATCTACAGCTTCATAAAATCCATAAGGTCCTTTTAGGCCTTCTTCTTCAAGTCTTTTTATATTCTTTAGCACTTCGCTATGGTCAAACTTTAATGCTAAAAAAGTAGAATAAGGTGATACTACTAGCTCATCCTTTAATCCCCTTTTAAATCCTAAAGCTGGTACACCAAAAGCTTTATATTGGTAATTCAATTGGCCATCAAAAGCAAAAAAACCGGATTCAGAAATACCCCAAGGTACATTCTTATAATTAGCATAGTCTTTTTGTATCTTTATAGATGTTTTATAGGTTTCATCTAATAGAGTATTCCTATAATTTTTCAATACTATAGAAGGCATAAGATATTCAAACATTGTACCTGACCAAGATGCTAAAGATATGTAGCCTTCTTCCATAATCAACGCTTTACCTAATCTTTGCCAATGTTTTAAAGGCACTTCTTTTCTGGAAATAGCAATATAACTGGTTATTCTAGCTTCAGAAGCTAATAGATCATAATGACAATTTAATATCTTGTTCTCCCCTACATTATAACCAATATAAAACAAGCCCTTATCTCCATCATATAATGGCCCAAACTTAGTATTATCTATTAATTTTTGAATTCTATCTATTAGATTATATGTAGGTCCATTATATAAAGATCCTTTATTAAGATATTCTTTTAATCCTTCCTTAAGCACTATTAAATAGGATATAAGATTTCCACTATCTACTGTGGAAACGAATATGGGTCTTAAAGGCTCCAAAGTTTCTGTATTATACCAATTATATAAATGGCCTTCCCATTTATCCATTTTTTCTAAAGTTCCTATGGTTAAATTAATTAAATCTATCATTTCCGAAGTAGTTATAAATCCTAAATCTCTACTAGAGAGTATGGACATAAGATAAAACCCTATATTCGTAGGGGAAGTTCTATTAGCCACACCATTATAAGGATATTCCTGAAGATTGTCTGGTGGTAAATAATTGTTCTTGCTATCTGTAAGTGTTTTGTAATACTCCCAAGTTTGCTTTCCAATATCTGTAAGAAACTCTATGTCTTCTCGTTTAACTTCTATAACTTCTTCCTCTTCTTTACTAATCATATAGGCAACTACAGGTCCTCCTATCCATAATAGAGAAGCCACTCCAGATAGGATTAAATTATTAGGTCTAAATATATAGGTTAAAACCATCAATAGTATAGAAGCAAATATATTTTCCTTCATCCTTTTAAAATAACTTGAAATATCATTTTCTAATCTTTTTTCCATATCAAAAGCTGTAGTCCACTCTAGTAAATTCTTTTTTGAAACAAATACCCTATATAAAGTTCTAGCTACTGCATCTAACATCATTTTGGCCTCATAGGGAAGGAACATAAAAGATAATATTCCTTGATATATATAGGTTTTATATCCTAATATAAGGTTTCCATTTAGCTTCATCTTTTGAACTTTAAATCTTTTATACAATATATATTCTAAGGCCATAACCATAATAGGTAATAATATAGTAATAAGAAAAAGACCTACCCAAACGAAAACATTACCAGGGAAAAAAACTATCCCTAGAAATAAAGTCAAAAACAAAAATATAGGTATTAGACTTCTTCTCATATTATCTAAGATTTTCCACTTAGAAAGGGAAGAGATAGATTTGTTTTTAAGCCATCTTATCAATTGCCAATCCCCTCTAACCCATCTATGTTGTCTCATTATATAAGAACTATACTTTTCTGGATATCCGTCTATTAACTCAATATCCGCAGCTAAGCCTACCCTAATATAGCTGCCTTCTAAAAGATCATGACTTAGTACAGTATTTTCTGGTATCTCCTCTTTTAAACATCTTTGAAATACTTCTAAATCATATATACCCTTACCTGTAAATATACCTTCCCCAAATAAATCCTGGTATATATCCGAAACTGCAGTACTATAGGGGTCTATTCCTCCCATACCTGCAAATATTCTAGTAAATAAAGATTTGCTACTGCTTTCAATATCTACTGAAATTCTTGGCTGTATAAGTCCATATCCTTCTTTTACAATATTTTTTATTTCGTCTATTATGGCTGCATTTAAGGGATGTGAAATTGTACCTATTAGTTTCCTTGCTCCATCAATAGGTAGTTTAGTATCTGCATCTAAAGTTATAACATATTTAATTTTAATATTGGAAATATCTCCAGATATTACATTGAAAGTTGTATTTTTATCCCCCAACAATAGATTATTAAATTCTACTAATGCTCCCCTTTTCCTCTCCCAACCCATCCATCTTTCTTGAGTTTTAGAATATACTCTCTTTCTGTGGAAAAAATAGAAAATATCTTCTTCTGTACTATATTTTTTATTTAATTTCCCTATAATCTCCAAACCCTTATCTATTATCTTTTGATCATATTCTGTAGTTTCCTGATATTCATCTTTAAAATCTCCTACTAATCCAAAATAAATGTTTTTTTCTTTATTAGATAGATAATAAACCTCTAAATTCTCTGCTAATTCCTCTACTCTATCTTCATCAGGCAAAAGGGTGGGAATGACAACAAAGGTGGCATATTCTTTAGGAATATCCTGTTTATAATCAACTTTAGGTAATACCTTTGGTTTGAATTTTTTACAATAAAAGTAATTTAATATGTTTATAGAAATAGTCATTGCTGGAATAAATGTTATAATAAAGACTAATATCCCCCAGTATATATTTCCCCTATTATAAGCATATCCACTAAAAAAATATGTTAAAAGAATAGACAGTAAAACAATAGGGAAATAATAGTAGCTATATTTCCCTAAGTAAATACCCATATCTTTGTCATTATGACCAAAGTAGTCAAATAGCTCTTTCCTTCCTTTATCTATTAAATAATATCCTATATGAGCCTTTTTATCTTGGCTTCCCTTATTCCACTGCTCTTTGGCCAACTCTAACACCTTTTTTGATATAAATATCTCCTGTACTTTAAACCTTTCCGCTAATCTTTGAGTTTCATATCTATAATAATTTTTTGAATTATAGTCCATGTTTTCATATATATTTAAAGGATCTTCTTCAAATACTTTCTCTACTAAAGATATGGAGTTAAAAACCCTTTCCCAATTAAGAGAAGAAATATCTCTTATAGAACTTATTCCATAACCTAAAGATACTTTATATTTAGATTGAATCATATACTCCTTCTCTAGCATATCTTTTATACTCTTACCTACATAATCCAATCTTTTATCAATTATATCTAATATAGACTGAAACTCATTCTTGTCAGCTCTTATTTTTCGAACTAGTCTCTCTATTTCTGTGGAATCCATAGTATGGATATTTTGTATGGTTTTATCTAAATTTTCTTCTATGGACAGATCAATATTCTCTACTTTATCCCAGGTTCTATTTATTTTAACAAGATTTAATATAATATTTCTAATATACTCCATTAAGCCTAAGGTAAGAACAGTGGAAAGCCTAACTATTTCCTCTAAGGTCAATATTTCCTCTCTTTGAAAGACATTGACAAAATCTATTAAAGTTTCCTCTGTAATCTTTCCTGCTGAATAAGATATTAGCTCTAAAGCTAAAGCATATACCCTAGGATATTCCTTTAAAGAATCCGTTTCTATTATATTTAATATAATTTTTTCTTCTTTTTTTAAATCAATTTTTAATGATTTATAGGTTAGTTCAATTAAATAAAAATTATCTAAAAGCCATTCCGTTCCTTTAGGTAAAGACTTACCCTTAGATAAATCCATATTGAACCTTAAATAAGCTTTCTCAATATCCTCAAAACTTTGATCTAATCTATTCAAAAGAAATTCTTTTACATTAACTTTTCTACTTACTCTATATAACACATGCATTTCTTCTCCATAATCTGGCCACATACTAAACCTCATTCCTTTCATTTGTAACGTTTTCAAATCAGCCTTTCATCATATTTTTAATCTTTTCATGGTATTTAATCCACAACTCTTCTGCATATTCTTCATCATAACCCTCTATATATAAGTTAAATACAGGCCTCTCTTCATCAGGAATAATTAAAGCCCAACCTTTATCATCTATAAACCTAATACCTTCTTTAAGTTCAATACCTTCTTTTCTATCCTCTGTTAATCTTCTTATAATATTCCCCTTATCATCCCATCTACAGGGAATTTCTTTTTTTAAATAAAAGTATTCAGGCAATTCTCCTACAATCTTGTTTAGTGTAGTATTATTCCCCACTAGATAATCTATTATTTTCCCTGTAGCCCAAATATTATCAAAATTCAATATATATTGGCAATCAATCTTTTCCTTCACCATAGTTTGAATAACATGGGATATGCTAGATTTACTATAGATTGTATGGCCTTTATATTCTTCAATTAGTTTTTCCGTAGCTCTTGGGTAATTATATGGAATTACTGCATCTTCTATCTCTCCACTTTTAAGACCTATCAATAGGGATAATAAATAATATTTTTCGTCCTGAACAATATTAAATCCATCGGTTAATTCTACCTTTTCTCCATTTTGACTATATAATAAACCTAAATCCCCTTCTTCCTCCAATACTATATTCTTAATATCTTCTATTTTAAATCCTTTTCTATACTGGGCTGTTTTAACTTGACAGCCTATATTCTTTAAATACCTTTCTGCTAAATTAGATATATTCTTTGATGAAGAAGATATAATTATTTTAGGCTTTTGGTTTTTAATTACACCAATATTTTTTAGCTGTCTCTTCCCTTCTTTTAAATAAATTGTAGAAAAATTATATATATTTACTACATCTTCAATCTCACTACCATTACATCTTTTAAAATCCTCTATAGTCAAACAGCTTTCAATTTTTCTTGATTTATTCTTGTCTATATTTGCTCCTTCCTTATCAATAAATTCTATATAGACCATATCTTCATAGGAACTATCTCCCCTTATATGGACACCACCATCTGCTTTAAAATGCTTTACTCCAAACCTACATATAGGTATAGTACTATTTTTAATATCTATAACCTGGGACCCTGTTGAAAGTATGCCTGAA
Source organism: Tissierellia bacterium (assembly GCA_012798935.1). Taxonomy (GTDB): domain Bacteria; phylum Bacillota; class Clostridia; order Tissierellales; family Tepidimicrobiaceae; genus JAAZMG01. The sequence goes on from JAAZMG010000275.1 coordinate 6,976, forward strand.
ATAATAGAGTTTTTTGTAGATTTTGATAGATTGTATTCATCACTACTTACAATATAGGTTCCTTTATTATTAATAACAGTAGCAAAAGCGCTCCCTAAACCAGTAGCTATCTCTGGGGTTATACTTTCATTAAATATTCCAGAAATATTTCTATCCCCAAATAGTTTTTTGGTTGCTCTTTCTCCCCATATTAAATTATTTTTTACCGTTACCTTTTCATCTATTGTCTTATAGGGCCATATCTTAACTTTAGGTTTTATTGTACTGTCTTTGGCGATTTTAGAATAAGATCCTATTACTACTCCTTCAAACATTCTACTTCTTTGGCTTATATAGACATTGTTACATATGACAGACTTTCTAATCTCGCAATTTTTAGATATATTTACATTATCCCAAATAATACTCCTTTTTATAGAAGTACCTTCCCCTATGATACAATGATTTCCTATAACCGTATAAGGCTCTATTATCGCCCCTTCCTTTATTAAAGAGTTTTTACCTATATAAATTGGTGAGTATATTTTAGCCCCTTTTTCAAGAATAGTGCCTTCGCCTATCCAAATATCCTTCCTCTGTTGTTTCCCTAATAGGTAATGCATACTTTCATCGGATAATATATCCTTATGGGTTTCTATATATGTATTTAAATCCCCTACATCACACCAATATTCCTCCGTTACATATCCATACATTGGTACACCATCTTTAAGAAGCCTTGGAAACAAATCCTTGCTAAAGTCAAAGTTTTCCCCTTTTTCATAGTAATCCAACACTTCTGGCTCTAGTATATATATGCCTGTATTGATAGTGTCGCTAAACACCTCTCCCCAACTAGGCTTTTCTAAAAATCTGGTTATCCTTCCATTATCGTCGGTAATAACTACCCCATATTCTAAAGGTATAGGTTCTCTTTTTAATATCAGTGTAGCTTTAGAACCTTTTTCTATATGAAAATCATAAGCTTTTTTTAAATCTATATTGGTAAAAGCATCTCCACTTATTACAATAACAGTGCTATCTAAAATTTCATCAGCATTTTTTACACTACCCCCTGTACCTAAGGGCCTATCTTCAATATAGTAGTTAATATTAGCATTAAATTTAGATCCATCCTCAAAATAATCCATTATCATCTCAGGTAAATAGCATAATGTAACTGCTATATCATTGATTCCATACTTTTTTAAAAGGTCTATCCCATATTCCATTACTGGTTTGTTAAAAATAGGCACCATTGGCTTAGGCAAATGACAAGTTAAAGGTCTAAGCCGGGTACCTATTCCTCCTGACATTATTACTCCTTTAATTGGACTCACTCCTTTATGCATAATACTTATACAAGAATATTTTGTGGATTTTCTTGCAAATTATACATAAAAATAACTTCTCTTTTCGGTGCCTGGCACCAAAAAGAGAAGTTATTGTCCCTCTTTCAATATTTTTAGTCTTCCATTATATATGCTATAAGAAGCTTAATATTGTTTTCTACACCATCTTTATGTGTTCTTTCATAATGATGTGTAGCATCTACTCCTAATCCTATACAAGCAAAGTTTGTATCTACCCCTTGAAGAACAGATAAACTAGCATCTGATCCATATCTATAATGAACATCTACTTTATATCCGATATCATTTTTTTCAGCTAATTCAACCAATCTATTTCTAAAACCAAAATCATATGGGGTACGACTATCTTTAGCTACGATAGTAACACTTTTTTCATCTGATGTATGTTTCCCACCTACGGTACCAATATCTAAAGCTAACATTTCAGATACTTTTTCAGGAATTGCATATACACCATGTCCTATCTCCTCGTAATTACTTATGAAGAAATGAGTAGTATGCTTTGGAATTAACCCATTATCCTTTAAGTATTTACATGCTGCAAACATTACAGCTACACAAGCTTTATCATCAAGATGTCTAGATTTTATATAACCACTTTCAGTAACTTGAACTCTAGGTTCAAAGGATACAAAATCTCCAACTGCTATTCCTAATTCTTTAGTATCTGATTCTGTTCTAACATCTTCATCTATTCGAACCTCTACTGTTTCTTCATTTCTCTCAGTAGTAGTTACAAGGTCAGAATAAACATGAACAGAAGCTTTTTCAGGTAATATAGTACCAGTATATATCTTCCCTTTTCTAGTCTTTATATATACATTTTCACCTTCTACTGAATTCCATGACAATCCTCCAATATTGGAAAGCTTTAATCTTCCATTTGGCTTTATTTCTTTTACCATAGCTCCAAGGGTATCGATATGAGCAGAGATAAATCTCTCATTCCCATCTTCTCTGCCTTTTATAGTTCCAAATATTGCTCCTTTATTTGTTTCAGATACTTCAATACCTAAAGAATTAAATTCTTCTCTTAATCTATCTATACTATTAGAGGTGTCACCTCCTGGACTAGTTATATTTAGTATTTCAGTCATTAAATCAATTGTATATTTCATATCAATATTCAAAATAATCACCTCTATTTATTATTTAACAAAATGACAAGCAACATATCTACCTTCACCAATATTTAATAATTCAGGAGTCTTTTCTTTACATATATCCTCCCTATATTTACATCTACCATAAAATCCACATCCTGGCGGAGGATTAACTGGGCTAGGCACATCTCCCTCAAGTATTATTCTTTCCCTCTTTGCACCTACCTTTGGTACAGGTATAGCAGATAGTAAAGCCTGAGTATAAGGATGTTTTGGATCTATAAACATAGATTTATAATCAGATAATTCTATAATTTTCCCTAAATACATTACAGCAATTACATCACTAACATGTCTAACTACACTTAAATCATGAGAAATAAATAAATATGTTAAACCTAATTGTTCTTGAAGTTTATTCATTAAATTTAAAATTTGTGCTTGTATACATACATCAAGTGCAGATACCGGCTCATCTAGTACAATAAATTCAGGCCTCAAAGCTAAAGCTCTAGCAATACCAATTCTCTGTCTTCTACCACCGTCTAATTCGTGAGGATAGGAATTAATTAGCCTTTGTTCAAGACCTACAAGATCCATTACTTCCTTTACCCTATCCGATAATTCAGATTTTGTCTTATATATTTTATTTACATAGAGAGGGTCTGCTATCAAATCAAATACACTTAATCTAGGATTCAAAGATGAATAGGGATCCTGGAATACAATTTGCATCTTTCTTAGCATTTTTTTCTTTTTGTTTTTATCATATTTTAATATATTTTCATTGTTATAAATAACTTCTCCATCTGTAGGCTCATGAATTCTAAGTATAGCCCTACCAGTTGTAGATTTTCCGCAACCAGATTCTCCTACAAGCCCAAGTGTTTCTCCTTTGTTTATATTAAAGCTTACATCATCAACAGCATGTAGCATGCCTTCTTTAGTTTTAAAATATTTTTTTAGATTCCTAACTTCTAATAGCCTATCACCCATTGGTTATTCCACTCTCCATTCTATAGCTTATTAGTTTTTTCATGAAGGAAGCAATTTACAAAATGTCCTGGTTCAACCTCTATTCTATTAGGTTTTTCTTTGGAACACTTATCCATAGCCTGTGGGCATCTAGGATGAAAAGGACAACCTGAAGGAAGATTTGTAGGGTCTGGCGTATGCCCTTTTATAACCTGCAATTCTTCCTGTTCCGAATCCAAATCAGGAATAGAATTGAAAAGACCAACAGTATATGGATGTAATGGGTTATTATAAAGAGAATTTACATCAGCATATTCAATTACAGAACCAGCATACATAATAGCAACATTATCACATATTTCAGCTACTATTCCTAGATCATGAGTTATCATAATCATCGAAGTATCATACTTAACCTTTAAATCCTTCATAAGCTCTAATACTTGAGCTTGTATAGTAACATCTAAAGCAGTGGTAGGTTCATCGGCAATAATTAAACTTGGATGACAAGCTAAAGCAATGGCTATTACTACTCTTTGCTTCATGCCTCCACTAAATTGATGTGGATAATCCTTAGCCCTTTCTTTACGAATACCTACGACCTCGAGCATTTCCTTAGCTCTTTTATCTGCTTCCTCATTGGTTACTTTATCATGTAACTTAATCATTTCTGCTATCTGATCCCCTACAGTCATAACAGGGTTTAATGATGTCATAGGGTCTTGAAATATCATGGAAATTTTACTTCCTCTAATATCTCTCATTTCTTTTTCTGTTTTATTCAGTAAATTTTCACCTTCAAAATATATTTCACCATCAATTATTTTACCTGGAGGATTTGGTATTAATTGCATTATTCCTAAAGCAGTAGTTGTCTTACCTGCTCCTGTTTCACCTACAAAACCCAAGGTTTCACCATATCCTATATCTAAATTTAAATTATCTACCGCATATACGGTACCACTGTCGGTACCATAGTGTATTGTTAAATTTTTAATATCCAATAAATTTTTATTCTTGCTCACTTTATCACTCCCCTAATTTTACAAATTAATTCTTTAATTTTGGATCTAGGGCATCTCTTAAACCATCACCAAGTACATTAAGTGCAAAAATTGTAATAACTATTGCTAAACCTGGGAACAAGGTCATATAAGAATAATCTCTAATATATCCTCTTCCGCCGGATAGCATAGCTCCCCATTCAGGAGTAGGGGGTTGAATCCCCAAACCAATAAAGCTAAGTCCAGCTGCTGTCAATATTGCCAAGGCAACACCAAGGGTTGCTTGTACAATTATAGGTGCCAAACAGTTTGGTAATATATGCTTGAATATTATCCTTAAATCTCCTGATCCAGTGGCTTTAGCAGCTTCAACAAATTCTTCATTTTTTATAGAAATCACTGCTGCTCTAACTATCCTTGCATACTGTGGAATAGACGATATGCCAACTGCAATCATAAGATTTGTTAAACCATTACCAAGAGCGGCAACAATTGAAATTGCCAATAGTATTTGAGGTATTGATAGTAATATATCCATAGCCCTCATAATAAAATTATCTATTTTACCAGAATAATATCCAGCAACAGCACCTAAAAATCCACCAATTATCACTGCAATACTTACAGCTATAAATCCTACCTGTAAAGATATTCTAGAGCCATAAACAACACGACTAAATATATCCCTACCAAATTCATCTGTACCAAAAATGTGTTCTGAACTTGGTGCTTGTAATATATTGCTTAAATCTTGTGCATCATATTTATATGGGGCTATAAAGTCAGCAAATATTGCTACAAATATCAATATAACCAATATAGTAAGTCCTACCAATGCAAGTTTATCTTTTCTTAATCTTAACCATGTATCACTTAATTGGCTATTTCTCTTCTTTTTAGCCTTTTTGTTTTCAATAACCTTATTTGATTCCATATGCTTAACTCCTTTTTTAACTATATTGTGATCTAATTCTTGGGTCTACATATGCATAAAGTAAATCAACTAATAAATTTACAATACTAAAAGAAATTGCTATAAATAAAACACTACCCTGCACTACTGGGAAATCCCTCATTTTTATAGATTCTACCATTAACCTACCAATCCCTGGAATTGAAAATATAGATTCAGTAAGCACAGCACCACCAAGAAGTCCGCCAAATTGAAGTCCTATACTAGTTATAATTGGTATAAGAGCATTCCCTAATGAATGCTTAAGGATTACTACTTTTTCTTTTTGACCTTTAGCTCTGGCAGTTCTAATATAATCTTGTCTAATAACCTCTAACATACTTGAACGAGTCATACGAGTAATAACAGCAACTGATTGAGCACCTAAAGATACTGCAGGTAATATCATATCTTTAAAAGAACTAAATCCAGAAGCTGGAAGTACCTTAAGTTTTACTGAAAATAATAAAATTAATAAAAGTCCTAACCAGAATACTGGCATGGAAATTCCAATTAGAGCAAATATCATAGAAATATTATCAAAAAAGGAATATTTTTTTACAGCAGATATTATTCCTATAGGTATACCTATAATAATTGCAAAGAAAATAGATAAACCGGCAAGCTTTACAGTTGCTGGAAAAGCACTAAGAATTTCTTGCATTACAGGTCTTTTTGTCACATAAGATATTCCAATATCTCGATTAACAACTAAATTTTTTATATAATTACCATATTGAACTAAAAAGGGCTTGTTTAAACCCATCTCTTCTCTTAATTGTTGTACTGCCTCATCTGGTGCAGATTCTCCTAAGACTAACCTAGCCGGGTCTCCTGGAGTTATATACATCAAACTAAATACAATAAAAGTAACACCTAAAATAACTGGTATCAACATAACAATTCTACGAAATATATATTTTATCATCTACTATCCCTCCTATCCTCATGCTAAAATATTTCACAAACAAGGGCATATTTTCATATACCCTTGTTTTAATTTTAGTTATTATTCAAAATAGATTTTAAATAGAGGATGGTATCCAAATGGTGTAAGTTCTAAGTTTTTAACATACTTAGCAGATCCTACTACAGCCTCTCCATTAGATAAAAATACCCATGGAGCTTGTTCAACAACTCTATTTTGTATCTTTTTGTAGATAGCTTCTCTTTCAGGAGAATCCTCTATTCTTCTACCTTTAATAAGTAAATCATTAACCTCGTCATCTATGAAGAAGGAGAAGTTTGCTCCTGCACCTAAAGTTTCTTGACTCAATGGTCCATAAAGAGCTAAGTCAGGGTCTGCAGTTTGACAAGTCCATCCAATTATAAACATGTCTTGTTCCCCTTTACTTAAGCTATCTAGATAAGCTCCCCACTCAAGAATTTCAATATCTACATCAATTCCAACTTCCTTAAGCTGACTTTGTATAATAGTTGCCATATCAACCCTTTCTTGTTTTTCATTTGTCCAAAGCTTAGTTTTAAATCCATCAGGGTATCCAGCTTCTGCAAGAAGTTCCTTTGCTTTCTCTACATTATATTCATGAACCTCTATGCTATGGTCAGCATATTTAACATTTGGAGCCATAGGACCCTCTGCTACTTTCCCTACACCTCTCCAAACTGTTTCTACTACAGAAGTAGTATCTATAGCATAACTAATGGCTTGACGTACTTTAATATCATTAAAAGGTTCTTTTTGATTATTAAATCCTAAATATTGAATTTGATTGTCTATCATCCTTGATAATTGAAGATCTTCATTTTCCTCAATTCTTGATATATCATTAGTAGTTATCTCATAAGCAACATCAACTCCACCACTTTCAAGTTCTATGGTTCTATTAGTTGGTTCTGGGATAACTCTTATTACCATTTTGCTAAACTTTGGTTCATCTCCATGGTAATCAGCAAATTTTTCAAGCTCTACTCTATCTCCCTTAGCCCAGTTTACAAATTTAAATGGGCCTGTTCCTACTGGTTTCATACCATAATTGTCGCCTTCTGCTTCAACAGCCTTTTGGTTTAATATACTACCGCCTGTATGAGCTAAACTAGATAAAAAACCAGTATTTGGATTGTTTAGTTTAAAGGATATAGTATAATCATCAGCTATTTCAAAACTTTCTGTATCAATATCACCAAAAATATGAGCGATTGCTGGAGAATTAGCCGCCCTTTCGATACTAAACTTAACATCTTCTGCTTTCATTTCTTCTCCATTGTGGAATTTAATACCTTTTTTAAGAGTAAATTTGTAAGTTACTTCATCTACTTGTTCAAAAGTCTCAGCAACTGATGGGTTTATGTTACCGTCTCCATCTATAGTTACAAGCGTATCGTAGATTTGAAGCATAACATTAGAAGAAGCTACATCATTTACTGCATGTGGATCTAGTGACTTTGCATCATAAGCTGTTGCTACTATTAATTCATCCTTGTCCTCTACATTTGAAGATTTGTTACCGCCGCCACCACCACAACCAGCTAGCATACCTACCATTAAAACTACTATAAGTGCTAATGCTATTTTTGTCATCTTCCCCTTTTCCATATCTTTTCCTCCTTTTTAAGTAAGCACAATTATAAGAATTGTTAGAATTTTTATTAAATTACGGACTTGTCTTAAATACGTCCGTAATTGTTTTTATAATAACATAAATTTTCGAACACTTCAAGATACTAATTTGTTTTAATAATAAATATTTTTAAAATAAATTTAAATTTTTATTCTAACTATCTTTTTAGGTCTTCCTACTCCTTTTGTAACTGCAGTAGTAACAACCTCACCATAATTAGACTCTTCAAATTTTGTCAATATTCTCCTAGCACTTCTATGAGAAATATTCAAATAATCTGCTAGAATATCAGCACTAAAATACTTGTCCTCAGATTCTTTTATAAGAGGAAGTAGTTTTGATAAATAAGTAGGACTAATACCTATCTCATTGGATATCTTAATTAATCTCTCATCAGTAACGATTAAATCATATGCTTTCTCTCTTTTATGGTTTATAGGACCTTTTATCCTTTTTTCTTGATCTATAATAAACAATGCACCATTATCTTCTTTTTCTGACATACTTAGAGCATCTTTAGAATTACGTTCTGCATCCCACCCTGTATATCCAAAACCCATTCCAGAACAAATACTAATATTTTCCTTATCTAAATTTCTTACAACAGTTTGGAAAACATTTATATTTTGATCATTCTCAAGAGTTCTTCTAGTGCTACATAGTATATATTTATTATTATCCAATTTAAACATACTGCCTTGTACTTCTTTGGCATAAACAAGTATTTCTTTTTCAACAATATTTTTTACAACCAATTGGTCATAAGGCCTATCATAAATATTGTCTATATTTTTAATCTTAAATATCTGTATCCCTATCTGATTGGCCTCCATCTCTCTGTTTTTTATTTTATATATGAGATTATCAATAGCCTTCTTGATGAGAGGTACTGTCAAATTTAATCTATATACTGGTAAACCAAGGGATACTAATTCATTATAAACTGAACCAAAGGCTGTGATAATTAAATTTATATCTCCTTTCTTTAACAAATCCTGATGCCATTTTTGATACTCAAGTTCAGGTATAGAAGGATCATATGGTTTATTATAAATAGCCTCTACATCCAAGTTAAATTCATTAACAATCTCATCTACTAAATCCTTTTCTAGTAAATCTATACTTATCCTATCGATTGGCTTGTTGTCTTGATATATATCCCAAAAAGCTTTCATTATACTGCTACCATCCCTAGCAATAGCTTCACAGGGGACATATAAATCTGCAGCCTTTTCAGCTTCCGATAGAACAGCACAACCCGTAAATATAATACCATTTGTTAGAGTCAAACATTCGTCTATAATATCTCCTACTTCATTAACCTTCTCTTTTACATAAACAACCGTTTCTATATTTGGATAATATTTTTCAATAACTTCCAATATTCTTTCGGTTGAATCAAATGGCCCCACTACTCCAATTTTCATTTGATATCCCCCTCTACATATTATTTAATTGTTTTTATTCTATCCATTGTTGCTTTTTCAATATTTTTAATTTTATTTTCAGATGAAACTCTATTCCCTCCTTTTGAATAGATATATATTTTAATCTTGGGCTCTGTTCCTGATGGTCTTACTGCATACCAAGAACCATCATCAAAAAAATATTTTAGAACATTAGATTTTGGGTTGCCGGTTTCATCCTTTAGGTAGTCTATAATCTTAATAAGTTTTATATCTTCTATTTTAGTAATAGGATTTTCTCTAAAGGAATCCATTATCCTTCCAATCCTTTGGCTTCCTTCAATACCTTCCAATACTATGGAGATTAACTTTTCAAAATAGTAGCCATATTGTTTATATAGCTCTTCTAATTTCTCCAATAAGGTTCTATTCTCTTTTTTATAATAAGCTGCCATTTCAGCTATTAACATAGATGATATAACTCCATCCTTATCCCTTACTATAGTATCATATACATATCCTATACTTTCCTCATATCCAAATATAAAGGTATGTTCCTTTGTTTTGTCAAACTCATTGGCCTTTCCACATATATGTTTAAATCCAGTAAGAGTTTCTATAGTGGTTATATTATAATGATCTGCAATAGCCCTGCTCAAATCTCCAGTTACTATACTCTTAACTATGGCACCATTTTCAGGTATAGTGTTTTTTCTATGTCTTGATGACAATATATAGTTTACTAGTAAAGCACCTGTTTGATTGCCATTTAAAAATACATATTCTCCTTTATGGTCTTTAACCATGCAGGCTACCCTATCACAATCCGGATCCGTTGCTATTAATATATCAGCATTGTTTTCCTTACCGTATCTTTTAGCATAATCGAAAGCCTTTACATCTTCTGGATTTGGATATCCTACTGTTGTAAAATCTGGATCAGGATTTTCCTGTTCTGGTACTACTAAAACATTGGTAAATCCTCTTTCCTTTAATACTCTTCTAACTAGCTTGTTGCCAGTGCCATTTAAAGGTGTATATATAATTTTTATATCCTTGTCTATATTCTCATTTATTGCTAGTTTTTTTACCCTTTCTACATATTCATCATCAATTTCTTTTCCAATATAATGGATTAATCCTTTATTTAAACCTTCTTCCATATCTATTAGTTTTATCTGAGAAAAATCATCAATATTGTTTATATTGTTAAGTATCTCTTCTGCTATATCATCTAATATTTGAGAACCTTCTTCCCAATATACTTTATATCCATTATAGTCTTTAGGATTATGACTTGCTGTAACCACAATTCCTGAAATGGTGTTTAATCTTCTAATGGTATAGGATAATAGAGGGGTAGGTCTTATATCTTTAAATAAGTATACCTTTATCCCATTAGCCGCTAATACTCTAGCTGCTATTTCTGAAAACTCCTTAGATAAATGCCTTACATCATAAGCTATAGCAACCCCTTTGTCCATAGCTTCTTTGCCTCTACTAATAATAGTATCCGCCAAGCCTTGAGTAGCTAAGGATACAGTATATCTATTCATTCTATTAGTACCTGCTCCAATTTTGCCTCTTAATCCTGCTGTTCCAAAAGTTAAATCTTTATGGAATCTATCTTCTATTTCCTTTTCATCATCTCTAATAGATTCTAATTCCTTTCTAATATCCTCATCAAAGTATTCGTTATTTAACCATGAATTGTATTTTTCTAAATAAGCCATAATATACCTCCACTAAAATATTTTAATTATTGGAAATCTGCAACTTTCCTACTATATCAGTATTTGTAACTACCTTATATTAAATTCTTATCCGCTATTTTGTATGGTTCCACTTTTAATATTGGATATTGATGGAAATTCTTATTATTTCTTAATATTATAACATATACTTTGATGATAAAATTAATATAATTATATTGGGCTATTTAATTATCTATTATATCTAGGTCATATTTTTTATTTAAATTCTATTGTTTCCACATTATAACTATTAATAATATCCTTAGCCCTTTTTAAATCTTCCCTTGATGGAGTTATAAAAGTGCTTTTATACTCTCCTATGCCAAGTTCATCATATTTATAATTTCCTAAAGAATGATAAGGTAGTAATTCGATTTTCCCCTTTGGTACATTGTCATATACAAACTTTGCTGTATTTGTTATATTTTGTTCACTATCATTTACATCTTTAATAAACGGAATTCTAATTACCACTTCTTTGTTTAATTTTCCTATAGATTTAATATTATCTAATATTCTTTCATTACTTACACCTGCTAATTCCCTATGTTTGTTGCTATCAAAATGTTTAATATCAACAAATATAAAATCCAACTTTTGAAATATATCCTCTACATCTGACCAATTAAAATATCCAGAGGTTTCTATGGACTGGTGAATACCATAGTTATAAAAAGCATTTACCATATTCCTCAAAAAATTAGTTTGAAAGGTGGGCTCCCCACCAGAATATGTGAGCCCACCTTTAGAGTATCTATAAAAAATAGTATATCTATTTATTTCCTTAATAATTTCTTCAATAGACATCTCTTTTACATATTTATTAGTTTCCATAAACCAGGACTCCGGATTACAACACCATTTACATCGCAAAGGACAACCAGCCATAAATATGGTAGTGCGAATACCTTCTCCATCATTTACTGAAAAATGTTGTAGCTGCATAATCAATCCTTTAACATTTTTATTCAACTTTTATCTCCCCTTAAAATACCTTGTGTTCAGTTCTAGCTATTATAGCATCTTGCATCTCTCTAGATAAATTCACAAACTGAGTACTATAACCAGCTACCCTTACAAGAAGATCAGCATATTCCTCTGGTTTGTCTTGAGCAGCCCTTAATACTTCTGATGATATGGTATTAAACTGAACATGAAAAGCTCCCAGGGAGAAAAATGCTCTAATTATCGAACTTAAGTTTCTTAGTCCTCTTGGGGTGCTTACAATTTCCTGATTTAATCGTAAATTCAATAAGGTACCTCCAGTATGAACATCATGATTTATTTTTGCAGCTGATCTCATGGCAGCCAATGGACTGGTTACATCAGAACCTACAAAAGGTGAAAC
>JAAZMG010000276.1 GCA_012798935.1 Tissierellia bacterium
GTCATGATGAAAGGATAGTTTATATCTGTAAGCTCTGCACTTGAAATATTATCTACCGTAACGAATAGTGCCTTTCCCCTATCAAAATTTTCCTTGTGTAAGAATTTAGTTCCAGGATGATCTTTATCTAAACAAGGCCATTGGATTCCAACGTCTTCTATTCTGTCATATGTAATTCCACCATATTCAGGAGTTAAGCTAGCAATCTCCTCCATTATTTCCGACGGGTGATTATATTTTTGATTCATTCCTAATCTATTCATTATTTCCATAAGGATCACCCAGTCTGCTTTAGAGTCGCCAATAGGTTCAATGGCTTTCCTTACTCTTTGGACTCTCCTTTCCGTATTGGTAAATGTTCCGTCTTTCTCAGCGAAGGAAGATGCAGGTAGTATGACATCAGCAAGAGCTGCTGTTTCGGTAAGAAACATATCTTGTACTACTAAAAACTCAATGCCCTCTAAAGCTTTTTTTACATTGTTTAAATCTGGATCTGTAAGCATAGGGTTCTCACCCATGATATATAAGAACTTTATACTACCGTCTTTTCCCCCATGAATTATTTCCTGTAAAGTTAGCCCTGATTTTGAAGGAAGTTTAACACCCCAAGCTTTTTCAAATTTTTCTCTCATTTCTTTTTTATATACTTTTTGATAACCAGGGAAATCTCCTGGAAGGCTACCCATATCGCAGGAACCTTGAACATTGTTTTGTCCACGTAAAGGATTAATGCCTGTGGATTCCTTTCCAATATTTCCACAGAGCATGGCAAGGTTGGATAGGGCCATTACAGCGTGACTACCTGAAATATGTTGGGTTATGCCCATAGCATAATATATTCCTGCCTTTTCAGCCTTAGCATACATTCTAGCAGCTTTTCTTATGTCTTGGGAGTCAAGATCACATACTTTTGCTACCTTTTCTACTGAAAAATTTTTAACATGTTTAGCAAATTCATGGAAGTTTTCCGTCCTTTCTTCTATGTATTTTTTATCATGTAAATCATTTTTTATTATTTCATTCATCATAGCATTTAAAAGAGCAATATTAGTACCTGGTTTTAATTGCAGATGTATATCTGCTATTTTAGCTAAATCAATTTTTCTAGGATCAGCTACAATAAGTTTAGCTCCTTTTTTCTTTGCTTGCCTCATCTTAGTTGCTATAACTGGATGACTTTCTGTAGTGTTTGATCCAATTACAAACATAAGATCTGTATCTAGTATTTCTTCTATACTGTTAGTAGTGGCACCGTTTCCCAATGTAGTTGCAAGTCCTACAACTGATGATGAATGTCAGAGGCGGGCACAATGATCAATATTGTTTGTACCAAAACCTGCTCTCATGAGTTTTTGAAATAAATAATTTTCTTCATTAGTACATTTTGCTGAACTTAGTCCTCCAAATGCTTGACTTCCATACTGTTTTTTTATTTGATTAGCTTTCTCGATTATTAAACTAAAGGTTTCTTCCCATGTTGCTTCGACAAATTCACCATTTTTTTTGATAAGAGGTGCCTTTAATCTATCGGGATGATTAACAAATTTATATCCAAATCTACCTTTAACACATAAAAGTCCATTATTAGGCAATACTTTAACAGGTTTTACATCAATGATTTGTTGACTTTGAACGATTAATTCCAATTGGCATCCTACTCCGCAATAGGGGCAAGTGGTTTTAATACTTCTTACTTCTTCCATTTTGGCATATTCTTCAGTATACCATTTAGGTGCTAAAGCACCTGTGGGGCATACTGCTAAACAGTTACCACAATCTTCACATTCAAAAATATGAGAATTTGTATCAGAATATATAGTTTTTCTGGAGATATATCCTTCATTATTTATTTCAAGGGCACTTTTTCCTTGTAGTTCTTTACATACTCTTATGCATAAACTACACAATATACATTTATTAGGATCAATATCATAGAATAGATTACTGTGGTCTATAGGATATCTTTTTCTATCTATAATGCTAAGTTCACTAGAAATTTCATAGTTATCACAATAAGAATGTAGTTTACATCTATTTGTTTCGGCATATTTACTACAATCGTGGGGATTCTTTGATAGCAGGGAACTTAATGTTTTTCTCCTAGCTTCTATTATTTTATCAGTATTTGTTTTAATTTTCATTCCTTCTTTTATTTTAAGAGAGCAGGAAGTTTTAAGTTCGTTTTCACCATCTACTTCAACAACACATAAATTACATGAAGGTTTTGGTTCTAGCCTATCATCATAACATAATGTAGGTATGTCTATACCAACATTATGGCAAGCTCCAAGCACTGTAATATTTTCAGAAACATCATAATCTTTGCCGTCTATATTTATACTTATCATATATTGACCCTCCCTATAAAACAATTTACACATGATTCTATTTTTACCATTTCTATACGAATTTATTAATAAAAGAAGTGAATACCCCTTTAAAGCAAATCCTTTGCAATTTAACTCTTGACCAAATACCAAAATCATAGTATTATTTATATGAGATGGGGCTTTGGCGCAGTTGGGAGCGCACCACACTGGCAGTGTGGGGGTCAGGGGTTCAAGTCCCCTAAGCTCCACCAAATATAAGCTGTTTGCAAATGATTCCTATATATGATATACTACAAAAGTTAGTTGTAGAAAACCGGTTAGAGTATAATGAAATAAATTTTTGTAATAATCTTATCGTTATTTTCAAAAATATTATGAATATAATTCTTTAAAACCCACCCAAAATTTCAACAATTTAATGGAAAACAAATATCCATATTTATATAAGAAATTGTTTACTAACATAGTGATATATGTTAGTTTTTTTATTTTATAATGATAATTAATTTAAAAGGAGGTGTTAGGATGACACTAAATATAATACTTGCACTTATTGGATTATTTCTAATGACGGCTTTTACCAATGTTTTGTCAACATTAAAAACTATGTTTATATCTAAAAAAATTATGAATCCAGTTTATGTTTTAGTATTTGTAGATGCAATAATCTTTGCAGCAACAGTTGGCAAAGTAGCTAATGGTGATGGCATACAATTTACAATTGCATATGCCTTAGGAAGATCAATGGGAGTATTTATAGGTAACAAACTTGAGGATCGGTTAGCGCTTGGTATACTGGAAGTAGATTTGTTTTTAAACAATAAAAAGAAGATGATTCAAGTAGCAGAAAGGCTTAGGGAAGTAGGATATACAGTTAATAACTACTTAGTTAGTGGTAACAATGGAGATAAGAGATATAAAGTTGAAATCGTAATCAAAAGAAAAGAATTCAAGGTACTGGAAGATATTATGGATGAATTCAGTGTAAATAATCCAACTTTGAAGATTAAAAATTTAAGTAGGGTAGATGGTAAGATTACTACAACAAGCATTAAAACAGTTTA
>JAAZMG010000277.1 GCA_012798935.1 Tissierellia bacterium
GAAGTATAATAATAGGTTCATTGGCTGAGGGCATTACTACCGTAAACAATATTTTAATGTCCGAGGATGTTAAAAGGACTATTAAATGTTTTCAGGATATGGGAGTTGATATAAAAGAGGATGGGCACAGGATTTTTATAGAAGGGGTAGGTCTTTATGGATTAAATAAACCTAATAATATTTTAGATTGCGGTAATTCAGGTACTACTATAAGGCTTTTAAGTGGTGTATTAATTGGACAAAAGTTTTCTACAACCTTAACTGGTGATAAGTCTTTAATAAATAGGCCTATGGATAGGATTATAATTCCTTTGAGAAAGATGGGAGGCAATATTAATGGTAGAGAAGATAAATACCCTCCATTGGAGATAAAACCCACCGTTGATAATTTAAAAGGTATTTCTTATGAATTGCCTGTAGCTAGTGCCCAGGTTAAATCTTCCATATTATTAGCCACTTTATATGGAAAAGGAACTACTAAAGTAGTTGAGAATAAGACAACCCGAGATCACACAGAAAGGATGTTAAAATATTTTGGAGGCCAGGTTTTCAATGAAGATGGAGAAATATATATAAAATCAAATAGCTATCTAGTAGGAAAAGATATATACATACCTGGAGATATATCCTCAGCAGCATATTTTATGGTTGCCAGTTCATTAATAGAAGGTTCCCATATTGTTATAAAAAATGTAGGTATAAACCCTACAAGGACTGGGATAATACATGTACTAAAAGAAATGGGAGCAGATATTAATATTTTAAATGAAAAAATTATAAACAATGAACCTATAGCAGATATAGAAGTTAAATATGCTCCTTTAAAAGGATGTAAAATTGAAGGGAAAATAATAGGAAGATTAATAGATGAACTGCCTATTATTGCAGTAGCAGCAGCTTTAGCAGATGGAAGAACTATTATTAGAGATGCAAAAGAATTAAGATACAAGGAATCCGATAGGATAAAAGCAATGTCTGTTGAGTTAAGCAAAATGGGGGCAAAAATAGAGGAGTTATCAGATGGAATGATTATTGATGGAGTAGATAGATTAAGACCAGCTAAACTTAATTCTTATGGTGATCATAGGATTGCTATGGCCTTAACCATTGCCACTTTAAGAGCAAAAGATAAATCTAGTATTCATGGATTTGAATTTATCAATATATCTTATCCAGGTTTCTATAAAACATTAGATTATTTACTGCTTTAAAGTTTGATTTTTGACAATCAAACTAATATAATTGATTAAGAAGATAAAATTATGTAGGCGAGGGGGAATATATATGAAGACAAAATTACCAATTGCCATGTCAAATAAGCATGTGCATTTATCTCAAGAGGATTTGGAAGTCTTATTTGGAGAAGGTTATGAATTGACAAAGAGAAAAGATCTTAGTCAACCAGATCAATTTGCAGCAGAGGAAAAAGTGGATTTAGTTGGTCCTAAAAGAACAATAAAAGGTGTTAGAGTTTTAGGGCCTGTTAGGAGTGCTACTCAAATAGAAATTTCTATATCTGATGCTTTTACTTTAGGTGTTGAATCTGTTATTAGAAATTCTGGAGATATTGAAGGTACTCCTGGTATCAAAGTAATAGGACCTAAAGGTGAAATTGAATTAGAAAAAGGTGTTATAGTTGCAGCAAGACATATTCATATGCATACTGATGAAGTAAAAGAATTCGGATTAAATAACGGAGATATTGTAAGTGTAAAAGTTGACGGAGTTAGAGGTTTAACTTTTGACAATGTACTTGTAAGAAGTGGAGAAGGTCATAAATTAGAAATGCATGTAGATATGGAAGAAGGAAATGCAGCTGGAGTTAAGAATGGGGATATAGTTGAAATAATAAAATAACGGAGGTATTGATAATGAGCATAGCTTCCATGATAGACCATACGTTATTGAAACCTGATGCTACAAAAGAGATGATAGAAATACTATGTAAAGAAGCAAAGGAAAATCAATTTGCAGCAGTATGTGTTAATCCCTACTATGTGAAGATGGCTAAGGAATTATTAGAAGATTCAAGGGTAAAGGTGGCTACAGTAATAGGTTTTCCCTTAGGAGCAAATACAAAAGAAGTTAAAGCTTTTGAAACTAAAAATGCTATAGAAAATGGTGCAGATGAAATAGATATGGTAATCAATGTAGGTGCACTTAAGAGCAAGGAACATGATGTAGTGAGAGAAGATATAAAAGCTGTAGTTAATGGAGCAGGTAGTAAGGCTACTGTAAAGGTTATAATAGAAACTTGCTTGTTAACCGATGAAGAAAAGGTTATTGCTTGTAAATTAGCGAGAGAAGCTGGAGCAGACTTTGTTAAAACTTCTACAGGATTTAGCACAGGGGGAGCCACTGTAAAGGATGTTAAATTGATGAAGGACACTATAGGAGATGACCTTCAAATAAAGGCTTCTGGAGGCATTAGGGACTATGAAGTAGCAAAGGCTATGGTAGAGTCAGGAGCATCAAGAATAGGGGCTAGTGCATCGATAAAAATAGTTAAAGGCGAAAAATAATATAGATTTCATTAAAAGGCTAAGTGTAAATATTTACTCTTGGCCTTTTTTGTAGGAAGATACAGGAAATAATAGTTAACTATAAGTAAAAATAGGAAGGCGGTAAAAATCCTGGTTTTTAAAATTATATTGATAATATTCAGTATGATTTCATAAATCGGGAATACTATGAAAGATAAATCTTATGAAAAATCTATTCAAAAACATTCTATATAATTAAATATGGTGAAGTTGTGTATATGAACAAAATGCAATAATTCCATTAACTTACATTATAAAAGACCGTAGCAATTTTGATTGCTATGGTCTTTTTAAGATAAGGGGAGGGTACCTTGTCTTATTTTATCTACACATTAAATCTAAACAATACCACATCTCCATCTTGCATTACATAATCTTTTCCTTCTAAACGAACTAATCCTTTTTCCTTTGCTTGAGTAGTTCCGCCACATTCTAATAAGTCCTTATAGTTTATTACTTCTGCTCTTATAAAGCCTCTTTCAATATCTGTGTGTATTTTGCC
>JAAZMG010000278.1 GCA_012798935.1 Tissierellia bacterium
ATGGGTAGAGTATAAATTTCTTTTCCTAAATTCAAATGTTTAGTTATATTTTTTAAATAATTGGAGATAATCATAATATAATTGGATATAAAAAGGGATTTAAATTTAGGAGAAGGACTTGAGAACTGGCCTTCTCCTATTCCCTTTTTAGTAAAACTTTTTATATATTATTTCCATGATATGTATTTTTTAAAACATAAGATTAGGTAATTTGAATTAAAATTAGTCAGATTAAGGAATTTGACTACGCTCTAGGTGATGAAATAATTTGATTTAAAATGTGGATTTTGGGACTGAGTAATTTGCTTTATAACATCTATCTACGGCACATTCATGAGGACATAAATTGCAGTAGGTAATATGCTTTTTAGCTTCTTCTATCTTTTTAATTAAACTACCATCATTTAGTAGTTTTATATAACTTGGCTTAAAATCCATTTAATTGCTCACCTATCCCTTTAAATGTTTATTTAATATTAAACTTTATAATAAACGATCACAGTATTTCTATTATTTCACATTAATATTTATTTTCTTCAATTATAGATGAGTTTATCCGGCATTATATTTAAAGAACAAATAAGAGGTTAAATGTCCTATAGGTAAATTATTAAAAAACCAGCCCTTTAAAGGGCTGGTTAGATACTTATTTAGATTCTGTAGCTTCTTTTTTCATATTGTCATATCGTCCAATACCGAAGATAATTGTGATGAACATAACTGCTAACATGGCATATGCGTATAGTACATAAGGTGTTATTTCTACAGCTTTTAATGGATGGACTGTGTCTTTAGCAAAACTAATAGTAAAGATTAAGGCAGGAGTCCAGGGTAGGGAATAAACTAAAGTATTGGATTGAGCATCTAGCAAGTTAGCAACACGATAAGGGCTTATATTATAACGTTCTCCAAGTGGTTTAGCAAAGGAAGGTCCAATGGCTAGTATAGCTGGAGCATTAAGTCCCATTAGACTAGATAGAAGAATAATCATAATACTTATAATAAATTCTGCACCTCTAGGTCCCTTAGCTATATTATCTAAAGCATTCAGTAACTTCACATCTCCTTGACCAGCTCTCATGACTTCGATAGAGCCAAACAATAGAAGGGCAAGTACAACAACTTGCATCATACCATTGATACCATTATAAATAACCCCACCAACAGTTCTATCTAATCCAGTACCTGAAACTCTTATTAGAGCATCTTTAACAACTTCGGCACCAGGATCTATTTGAACTAAATCTATTAGACCTGCTGCTACAGCAGTAATACTAGCTATAACTGCTCCGAGGGTTGTAGCAATTATGATATCACCTGTTTTAGCTGCTATCCATATGGTTGCAATAACTGGTATAAACATGAACAGTGTGTTTGGATTATACTGTACTACTTCGGCACCAGATATAGTACCATCATATCCGGAACCTATAATTATTATACCTATAATTGTTATTAAGCCTGCAGCTAATGCATACTTTAAACGTGACCTAACAACACCAGGAACATCTACACCTAAAGAAGTAGCTGAACAAATTGTAGTGTCTGATATTGGAGCTAGGTTGTCCCCAAAAGCACCACCAGAAATTATTGCACCAGCTAGTAATGCAGGATGTGCTCCTAATGCAAGCCCTGCAGGATATAAAACGCCCATACAAGTAGCAATTGTTCCAAAGCCAGTACCAGTTGCTGTTGCAAGTATTGCTGCGGAGATGAATGTAATTATAGTAAAAAGAGTACCCTTTACACCAAATGAAGCGGCAACACCAGCAATTCCATTTGCTAATCCTGATGTACGAAGGATTGTAGCAAATACGCCGGCAAAAATCCAGCATACAATAGGTATAATAGCATCCTTGCTAGCCATACCGTTAATGATGGTATTAGCATATAGTTTTTTATCTTTAGCAAAGAAAAACGCAACTACTAAAGCAGTATAGGCTGGTACCCAAAGAGCGCCATCAGAAATTGATCCAAAGTAGAATGTGGTTAGAATTATCATTACTAAAAATACAACAAAAGGTAAAAATGAAACCCATTCTCCACCATAAAATTCTAATTTCTTTGAATCTTTATCCATTTTTACTCCTCCTTTATAATTTGTTATTTTAAGATAGTTCATTATTGTGAAACTACTTACAATATTCAAACAATTACCTTATACATAATATTATATTACGATAGCCAAAGATAAACAAGGGAACATTAGTTAGATAGTGTCAAGTAATTGTTGGAAAACAATTAAAAAATAATTTTCTAAATAATATTAGAATAATAACTCCATAATCATATAATGTAATAATTTGTAATTTTAATTTCGCTTTACCTTAATAAACCTA
>JAAZMG010000279.1 GCA_012798935.1 Tissierellia bacterium
AAAGTGCCGTTTCTATTTGTCTTGCAAAAAATGGTACTGTTCCAAATACTAAAGGAACTATTGCTCCTTTTGTACCTATGGCAGTTCCAACAATTGCACGAGTTAATGGAATAAGGGCAGCAAGTAGAATTATAAATGGAATACTTCTAAATACATTGATAGACTTATCTAAAATATTGTTAAGAACCATACTTTCAAGGATATTTCCCTCTCTAGTAACAACTAGAAAAACACCTAGTATAATTCCTAAAAATAGTGATATTATGCCAGATATAGATACCATAATTAGAGTTTCGTATATACATTCAATTAATTCTGCTTTATTATTAAGAACATTTGGTATATACTTCAGAAGTATATCTACCATGGTTAATCACCTCCACAATTAATCCTTTTTGTCTAAAATAATTAATAGCATTTTGTATATCAGCTCTTTCTCCACTAAATAAAATAATAAGCTCTCCTACAGGAGTTGAACCTAATATTTCTAAATTTCCATATAAAATACTAGCATTTAGACTATACCTTCTTGAAACTTTAGATATTAAGGCCTCTCCAGTAGCATCTCCTACATAAGCCACCCTTGCTAAAATATCTCCTTCTTTAATATTTAAAATATTTTCATCAAGAGCCAATATACTATCAATTTTAGTCCTATTAGAAGCAATATTTAGAAATTCTCTAGTTGTCTCTTTAGCTGGTTGGCTAAATATTTTAACCGTACTACCTTCTTCAATAATCTCTCCATCCTCCATTACACTAACCCTGTCGCATATCTCCTTTATAACAGCCATTTCATGAGTAATTAAAATTATTGTAATATTTAGTTTGTCTTTAAGTTCTTTTAATAGATATAAAATAGATTTTGTAGTCTTTGGATCTAATGCTGAAGTTGCTTCATCACATAGTAATACTTCTGGATTATTGGCAAGTGCTCTTGCTATGGCAACCCTTTGTTTTTGTCCTCCACTTAATTGAGATGGATAGGCCTTTTCCTTATCTTCAAGATCTACTAACTTTAATAATTCTACTACTCTTTCCCTTTTCTCTTTCTTAGATAGCTTAGAGCCTTTTAATGGATAAGCTATGTTTTCATATACATTTCTGGAATTCAAAAGATTAAAATGTTGAAAAATCATGCCTATTTTTTTCCTTCTTTCCCTTAGTTCTTTTTCTTTAAGAAGAGTTAAGTCTTCTCCCTTAAACAAGACCTTCCCTGTAGTTGGTCTTTCAAGTAAGTTTATACATCTAATTAAAGTACTCTTCCCTGCACCTGAATACCCTATTATTCCATAAATCTCTCCTTGATTGACCTTTAGAGAAACATTCTTAACTGCTTCAACCCTGTTTTCCCCATCGTTAAAAACTTTGGTTACATTGATCATTTCTATCATACTATCCCCCCATTTTTTGAATAAAAAAAGCTTCCATCTCTTTGCAAAAATGCAAAGGGACGAAAGCTTCGTGTTACCACCCTAAGTTTATACCGACCTCACAGTCTAGTACCTCATCAAGTACGCAGGAATAATAAATCCATCAATACTCTATCACTGTAACGTGTGCACACGTGAATGTCTAAATTTACTCTCGACAAACCAACTCCGAGGCCATTTTCAGTCTGCTATCCCCTGCTTCCTCTCACCAAACGAAGCTCTCTGTATGAGTATTCACACACTTACTTTCCTCTTCTAAGTCTTTATAATATTATATGATAATATAACATCAATATTTCTTTTTGTCAATAAAAATTTATAATTTTTATTTTACCACCTTGTTGTTGTGTCATTATGTTATAAATCTTTTTATTCTCTCATCTTCTAAATTATTAAAGAAATCCTCTTTACTAGCTTCTTTAA
>JAAZMG010000280.1 GCA_012798935.1 Tissierellia bacterium
AAAGTCCCAATTTTGTTCTTAAAAGAGCAGGTGAGAATATGAATATAAATTGGTATCCTGGGCATATGAAAAAAACAAAGGAATCTATTAAGAAAAATTTATCTTTAGTCGACATAGTATATGAGGTAATTGATGCAAGAATACCTTTAAGTAGTCAAAATCCGGATATAGATACTATCGTAAGCAATAAGCCAAGACTAATAATAATGAACAAATCTGATTTAGCTGATGAAGAGAGTAATAAGAAATGGCAAAGTTATTTTCAGGAAAAAGGAGTACCTGTAATAGCTGTTGATAGTATAAGAAGTAGGGGATTAGATGATGTAATTAACATGTCCTATGTATTAACTAAGGAAAAAATAGAATCTTTGAAGGCAAGGGGAGTTGTAAAGAGACCCATAAGAGCCATGATAATTGGAATACCTAATGTTGGTAAATCTACTTTAATAAATAGTCTATCTAAAAGAAAAGGTGCTAAGGTAGGAAACAAACCTGGAGTAACAAAAGCTAATCAATGGATAAAGATAAAAGGAGATATAGAATTATTAGATACACCAGGTATTCTATGGCCTAAATTCGAAGACAAAGACGTTGGATTAAATTTAGGGTTTACAGGGGCAATAAGGGATGAATTATTAGATATGGAAGTATTGGCTATGAAATTAGTAGAAAAGTTAAACCTAATATCAACTAAACTTTTAGAAAATCGTTATAATATATCTGTAAAGAATAAATCATCTATAGATATAATATTGGAAATTGGCAGGAAAAGGGGTTGCATTATAAAAGGTGGAGAGGTAGACTTTGAAAAGGCTAGTAAAATTATATTAGATGAATATAGAAAAGGAATTATAGGAAGGATTACCTTAGAAAATCCTAAGGAGTAGGAGGCAATATATTGATTGACATAGAAAACCAATTACACAATAAAGGATATAATTTGATTGCTTGCATAGATGAAGTAGGTCGAGGTTGTTTAGCAGGAGATGTAGTGGCTTGTGCTGTTATAATGCCCAAGAATATGAATATATCTGGGGTATGTGATTCTAAAAAATTATCAGCTAAAAAGAGAGAATATCTTTATCCAAAAATCCTTGAAAATGCTATTGCTGTTGGCATTGGACAAGTAGGTCCAGATGTTATTGATGAAATTAATATAAAGGAAAGTACAAGGATGGCAATGAAAGAAGCAGTGCTAAACCTAAAAGATAAAGATGGTAATATCATAATTCCGGATTATCTATTAATAGATGCTGAAAAGGTTTCTATAGATATACCTCAGATGAATCTTATAAAAGGAGATGAAAAGAGTCATGGTATTGCCTGTGCTTCAATTATAGCAAAGGTATATAGGGATAGACTGTGTGAAGACTGGGATCTTGAATATAAAGGTTATAAGATTGGGAAAAACAAGGGGTATGGTACTAAAGAACATAGGGATGCAATAAAAGAATTAGGCCCTTCTCCTATACATAGAGTATCTTTCTTAGGGAAAATATTGTAAAGGTGGATGAAAGATTTATGAAAGTTGATGATTCTATGATTTCAAATAAATTATATATTGATAGGGCTTATTTTAGTACGGACAAAGGTCCTTTTGTTGAAGGAGATTTAATAGAAGGTAAAATTTTAGAAATTGTTGATGATATAGCTTTCATAGAGGTTAAAGATTTAGGAATAATAAAAGCCCTTACCCAAGAGGATTTAAACTATCAAAAAGGAAGAGTATTAACTTTCATAGTAAAGTCTTTATTACCTAATAAAATAGAATTGAAACCTATTTTAAACCATATAGAATATAAAGAAACTTTAGAACTTAAAAGTCAAACTAAGGATTATTTAACAAATATATTAAAAGAGTTTCAAATTGAAGATGATCCTATTTCTATAGAATTTTTAGATAGTCTGATAAAATATAATGTAAAATTAGATAAGGAAAATATTTTAGGTGGAATTAAGATAATAGATAAATTAGAACAGTTTTTAAATCTCGATAAGGGTGATATAGTTACTTTGGCTAACTCAGAAAAAGAGATATTAAATATTGGCAAAGAAGATATTAGAAATTTTATTATTGTAGATAAAGAGGAAAATAAATATAAAGCTGATTTAACATCTATGGAAAAAGTAGGGTTAAGTGGAAGGATAACAGAGGAAATAACTCCTATAGTAAGAGAGTATTTAACAGAGAACCCTTTGAACAATGAGATAAATTCTGATATGATAAGAACCATTAGTTTTTTTATTAAATTTAATATAAAGCCTAATTTAAATAACATTAAAAACTTTGTAGAACTAAAGGAAGACCCTAGTTTATTTTCAGAAGATTTTAAAATTTTACAAAAAATTGTAAATAAAAAGTTTACAAACTTGGATAAAAGAATTATTATTAGTAAGGAAGGTTTTAAAAATCTTATTGAAGAAAGCAAAGATAAATATAAACAAATTTTAGATAGATTAGAGGAGCTCATTAAAGAGAATATTCCTTTAATAGATAAAAGTACTAGAAAAGCCATTGAAGAACTAAAAAATAAAATTGAACTTATAGATGAAATGAATAAAGAGTTAACCTTTGTTTATTTACCTTTAGGCCTAGACAAGGATAATCTTAATGGTATTATTACATTACTAAAGAGAAAAGAAAAGAAAGGTAGTTCCAATAATAAAATTTACGTTTGTATTAACTTAAATACTAAAAGGTTGGGAGACATTAAAATATCTTGTGAAATATTAAATTCCAATATGAATATAAAATTTAATGATATAAATAAAGAAGATTTGAATTTGTTTATATCTAGAGAAAATGAGCTAAAGACATTAGTAAAAGCTACAGGATATGAAATAAATTCTATTGAATATTTATTTGAAGAGGATCATAATATTTTAGACTATTTAATTGTAAATACAAAACCTATATATTATTTAGATATGCAGGTGTAATTATGAAAACAAAGAAAGACAATTTAAATAAAAAAGCAGTAGCTCTTATTTATAAAAAAAAATACAATGCACCTAAGGTAATTGCAAAAGGAAAAGGGGAAACTGCAGATAAAATAGTGGAAGTAGGTAAAAAGAAAAATATTGAAATATATGAAGATAAAGATTTAATAGAAGATTTATTAAAGTTAGATTTATATGAGGAAATTCCCCCAGAATTGTATGAGGCGGTTTCTGAAATTATTTTATTTGTTTATTCTTTAGATAAAGAAAAAGGAGAAAATTATGGTAAATAATATAACCAAAGGTTTTTTAGGTGAAGAAAAAGCAGCCAATTATCTCATTTCAAAAGGTTATAAAATAGTTGATAGAAATTACCGTACAAAGATAGGAGAGATAGATATAATTGCAATTATACCTGGAGTGTTAGTATTTATTGAAGTTAAATCTAGAACAAGTATAAACTATGGATATCCTTATGAAGCAGTAAATTGGAAGAAACAAGATAAGATAATAAAAAGCTCTTTCATATATATAAAGCAAAAAAGATTTAATAATTATCAGATAAGATATGACATAATAGAAGTATATTTAGGGAAAAAACCTAAAATAAAACATATAGAGAATGCATTTTGTAGATAATCATTGGAAAATAAGGTATTGTGACTATTACCTAGGTAATAGAAAATTATTTCCTATATTGAAAAAGGGGGGCCACTATGTATTCTAAAATAAATACCTGTGTTTTACAGGGTTTAAATGGATATACAATAGAGGTGGAAACAGATTTATCTAGAGGTTTGCCTGTTTTTAATATAGTAGGTTTACCGGATACCTCTATTAAAGAGTCAAAGGAAAGGGTTAGAACTGCTATAAAAAACAGTGGGTTTCAATTCCCTTTGTATAGGATTACTGTTAATCTAGCACCAGCTAATTTAAAAAAAGAAGGCTCTCAATTGGATTTAGCCATTGCGTTGGGTATTTTACAAACTATGGGAATAGTTGATGACCTTTGTTATGAGGATACAGTTTTTATAGGAGAGCTGTCTTTAGATGGTAGAATAAATCCTGTAGAAGGCGTATTGCCTATGATTATATCCATGCGAGAGTCAAATATTAAAAGGTGTATAGTCCCCTATGATAATAAGGATGAATCTTGCGTAGTTGAGGATATTGAAATAATACCAGTAAAAAATTTAAAGGAAGCTATTGATTATTTAAACGGAGAAAAGGAAATATTACCATATAAAAACAGATCCTTATTATCATTGGGAAAGGATGAAGAGTTTGACATGGATTTTAGCGATATAAAAGGGCAAGAGGGTTTAAAAAGATCTTTGGAGGTAGCAGCTGCAGGGTCTCATAATATATTAATAACTGGTCCTCCAGGAGCTGGAAAAACCATGGCTGCTCGTAGGCTTTCCACTATACTTCCTGAATTGTCCTTTGATGAGGCTATAGAGGTAACTAAAATTTATAGTGTGGCTGGATTATTACAATCCAATGCTTTAATAAAAAGTCGACCTTTTAGGGCACCTCATCATACTGTATCAGCTACATCGTTAATAGGTGGTGGAAGAATACCCAAACCTGGCGAGGTATCTTTGGCTC
>JAAZMG010000281.1 GCA_012798935.1 Tissierellia bacterium
CAAGGTATTTATAGATGAATATTAGAGAAGAATCTATTGGTTCTTCTTTTTTTGTTTTTAAGTAATTAGTTTTTTATCCATATATATATTATAATATATAATATAATCTTAAGTATTGGAGGAAATAGAAATGGAGGTAAAGTTTTGTTCCCTATCTAGTGGTAGCAATGGGAACTGTCAATATCTTGAAGCAGGTAAAACAAGAGTATTAATAGATGGAGGTTTTAGTGGGAAGAGGATAGAAGATTTACTATCATCAATAGATATATGCCCAACCACTATTGACTATATTCTAGTAACCCATGAGCATATAGATCATGTAAGAGGGGTAGGGGTTCTTTCTAGAAGATATGATATTCCTATTTTTGCCAATGAAAAAACATGGATTGGTATGGATAATATTATAGGGGAAATAAAGGATAAAAATATAAAGATAATAGAATCGGATAAGGATTTTCAGTTAGCAGATTTAGGGATACATCCATTTGAAATATTTCATGATGCGGCAGATCCTGTGGGGTATTGTATTTATTATAAAAATATTAAAATAAGTATTATAACCGATACAGGTTGGGTAAATGATAATATGAAGAGTAAAATCAAAGGATCATCTTTATATTTTATGGAGTCTAACCATGATGTAAAGATGCTTAAGGAGGGTAAATATCCTTGGTTTTTGAAAAAAAGGGTGTTGAGTACAGAGGGGCATCTATCCAATTTAGATGCAGGTTTAGCTTTATCAGAGGTGCTACTAGGAAATGGAGAAGTGGTACTTTTAGCTCATTTAAGCAAGGAAAACAATATTCCATCCCTTGCTCATGAAACAGTAAAAGAGTGTATAGAAGGTTATGGAATAGATGTACATAGAGATATAGCTTTGGATTTGACCTATAGGGATAGGGCAACTAAAGTATATACCCTATAATAGATGGGAGGAGTAAAAATGTACTATGAAAGACCACAAAAAAGAAGAAGTATTTTTTCTTATTTTATTGTTGCATTGATTGCAGCTATTATTGGAGGGGTAGTTAGTGCATATATTGCACCAACCTATCTTTATGGAAGGCTTATACCTATGCCAGATATGTATAAGGGGGAAGTATCAGAGACAGGAGAAAAAATAAGCATTACCCCTAAGGAAGATATCTCAGCCGTAGAGGCAGTGGCTAAAAAGTCCATGGGTTCTGTAGTTGGTATAACAACCGTTCAAGTACAAAGGGAACTTTTTTGGGAAAGGGAAATCCCAGGAGTTGGTTCGGGAATAATTGTAGATTCTAATGGATATATACTTACAAATTCCCATGTAGTAGGAGATGGTAAAGCAAAAGATATTAATGTATTATTTGAAAGTGGAGATAAAATGCCAGGAAAGTTATTATGGAATGATGCAGTTTTAGATTTAGCAATGGTAAAGGTAGAAGCAAGTGGATTAGTATCAGCGGATTTAGGGGATTCAGAGTCTCTACAAGTAGGTCAGCTAGCTGTAGCTATAGGCAATCCATTAGGTTTGGATTTTCAAAGGACTGTTACATCTGGAGTTATATCTGGATTGAATAGATCTGTAAAGGTAGACCAGTACAATGTAATAGAAGATTTAATACAAACTGATGCTTCTATAAATCCGGGAAATAGCGGTGGCCCATTATTAAATAGTAAAGGAGAAGTAATAGGTATTAATACTGTAAAGATTAGGGCACAAGTTGGAGAGGGATTAGGATTTGCAATTCCAATTAATGTAGCAAAACCTATAATTGATGGAGTAATTAAAGAAGGCGATTTTAAAACTGTATATATAGGATTTGAAGGGGATGAGGTTGAGATATGTGAAAGAAAAATGGGAATAGATCTAGGTCTAGATAATGGAGTTGTAGTGATAAGAATATTCCCCGATACACCAGCAGATAAAGCAGATCTTAGACCAGGGGATATAGTTATAAAAATAGATAATCAAGAGATTGAAAGTATGAGTCAACTTAAGAAGATATTATATAAATATAAAAAAGGGGATAATGCTACTTTGACTGTTATTAGAAATGGAAAAGAAATTCCCATTGAAATTAAATTTACAGATGTAAAATAGGATCTAAAAGCTTGGTAGGTTTACCAAGCTTTTATAAACATGATATATATTGTATATACTAAGGATAAATTCCTATATCCCTATTAAAAACAAATGAGGATGATAATATGTATGTAGTTTGTAATGACCATTTGGAAAATGCAATAGAAGATTTTGTAGAAACTTATGAACAACCACCAGATATTTATGAATTAGAGAAGGTTTCTTTTACTGACTGGGCGAGCCCTTATTATTGTAATTATTGTGAAAAGAGGCCTAAGTACTTAGTAGTTTAATAATCGAAGGGGGAATTTTGTGAAAGTATTTAATTTAGGAAGAATACCAATAAAATCTTGGGCTACAGAAATAGAAGATGAGGCTTTAGCTCAGGCTGTCAATCTTTCTAACTTATCCTTTGCTCATTCTCATATAGCATTAATGGCAGATGTTCATGTAGGTTTTGGTATGCCTATAGGAGGAGTTTTGGCTTCAATTGGGGTAGTTATTCCTAATGCAGTAGGTGTGGATATAGGCTGTGGAATTATTGCAGCTAAGACAGATATTAGAAATATGGATATTAAACAGATTGAAAACGTAGTGGATAAGGCTCATAAGACCATACCATTAGGATTTAAAAATCATAAAAATCCTAGGGAATGGGAGGGCTTTTATAATCCACCTAATTCTAAAATAGTAGAGGAAGAACTTAATGCAGCTAGATATCAATTAGGAACTTTAGGTGGAGGCAATCATTTTTTAACTATGGAACAGGGTAGCGATGGAAATGTGTGGTTAATGGTTCATTCAGGTAGTAGAAATTTTGGATATAAAATAGCTAATTATTATAATAAAATAGCAAAAAAGATAAATGAAAAAATCAACCTAACCCCACCAAAGGATGACTTGGCGGGGCTTTATATAGATTCAGAGGAAGGACAAGAGTATTTTAATGCTATGAACTATGCTCTTGATTTTGCAGTTGAAAATAGAAGACAATTACTTGAACAATTCTATAGCATATTTCAAAAGGAAACAAAATCTGAAAGGATTCTTAAAAAAGTAAGTATTCATCACAATTATGCAGCTATTGAAACTCATTTTAGAAAAGAAGTTATAGTTCATAGAAAAGGAGCTATTAAAGCTGAATTAGGAAGATTAGGTATAATACCTGGTTCTATGGGGACCCCATCTTATATAGTAGAAGGATTGGGAAACAAAGAGAGTTTTAACTCATGTTCCCATGGAGCAGGAAGAGTAATGTCAAGAAATGTAGCAAATAAG
>JAAZMG010000282.1 GCA_012798935.1 Tissierellia bacterium
CCCTAATTTCAATAGCTAATATTCCTTGACTAGGAGAAGGTAGCATAATTTTTTTATCTATATAGGAAATTCTATTTCCCAAATTTAATCCTAATCTTTTAATCCCAGCTGCTGCTAATATTACTCCATCTAAGTTTTCTGTTTCTATCTTTTTTATTCTGGTTTCTACATTTCCTCTTATAGGAACTATATTTAAATCTGGTCTATAAGCTAAAATTTGATACTTTCTCCTCTTGCTTCCAGTACCTATTTTAGCCCCTTTAGGCAGTTCATCTAAACTATTTATTCCTTCTCTAAATACAAATACATCCCTGTAGTCTTCCCTTAAAGGAGTAAATGACAACTTAAGTCCTTTAGGCAATTCTCCTGGCATATCTTTCATGCTATGAATTGCCATATCTATAGTTCCCTCTAAAAGTTCCCTTTCTATTTCCTTTACAAATATTTTCTTTCCACCTAGTTTATCTATAGCTATATCCTTTAATATATCTCCCTTTGTTTTTATTATCTTTACTTCAAATTCTATATTAGGGTGAATTTGTTTTATCATATTAATAACTATATTTGTTTGACTTAATGCTAAACTACTACCTCTAGTACCTACTACAACCTTCATTTTAATCCTCCCTTTTGTCTATTAATTCTATGAGGAACTTTCTTAACTCATCCCTATTTAAGCCTATAGAATAATTGAATAATTCTTGACTTCTATCTTTATATTCAGATAAAACCACTTCCCTAAGTTTTTCTAATAGGTCCATGTATTCCTTGTCAAATTTAGAATACTTATCCTCCATATCCTCTCTTATTTTTTTACATAGATATGGAAATTTACCCCCAGTTGAAACAGATACTATTAACCCTTCCCGATTAACAATTGCTGGGGATATAAAACCAGACTCTTCTTTGCTATCTACTATATTACATAAAATATTCAAATCCTTACTATCTATCGAAATTTGCTTATTTATTTTTCTTAAAGAAGTAGCCCCTATAACCAAAAAAGAACCATAAATATACTCTTTATTATAAACATCATTTATAAGCCTTATCTGTTCTTTATATTCCTTTTCTAATTCATAAAATTTATCAATGAATTTAGGACTTAAGACCACAATTTTGGCACCAAATTCTAAGAAGTTTTTAGCCTTTCTATAGCCTATTTCCCCTCCACCTACTATTACTATTTTTTTATTAAATATATCCACCATTATAGGATAAAACATAATAGCACCTCTATAGTTGAAATAATTCCTTTACTATTTCCATATATTCTTCCGACTTTTCTACATCTGTTTTCTTTAATGTTTTAATAGGCTCCCTTATGACTCTCTTTAGGGCAGATGTAAGCATTTTATCTACTATCTTTCTTTCCCTATTATCTAAATCTATTTTACGATCTATATATTCCATAGTACTTTTCTTTATAATAGAACATCTATCATTTTAAGATTCTATAACTGGATCCACTTTTGTATGGCTTAACCATTCCATATATTTATCCACATCCTCTGATATAATAGCCATGGCTTCCTTAGATAATTTTTCTCTTTCTAATAAATTATCATGGGAAACTTTTTTCAAATCATCAATATGGTACAAAATTACTTTTTTATTTTCTCTAATCCTGTCATCTACATCTCTTGGTATGGCTAAATCCATAATATGTAATTTATTTTTTAGTTCCGGCATATCTTCATAGGATATAATAGTATGGGGTGCTCCTGTTGCAGTAATTAAAATATCTACCTTTTTTAAAATTTCATATCTATTTTTATATTCAACAGGTTTTAAAGAGCTAAATTCTTTAAATATTTCCTTTACCCGACCATGAGTTCTGTTGGTATGATATATTTCAGCTAATCCTTCTTCCAATAAATATTCAATAGAAAGTCTGCTTATTTTCCCAGCTCCAATTACAAAGGCTTTTTTCCCTTCTAAAGAACCTA
>JAAZMG010000040.1 GCA_012798935.1 Tissierellia bacterium
CCGTCTTCCGCTCCACTTATTTAACGAATTTTAATCCGGTGGCATAGCCAAGCGGTAAGGCATAAGTAGGGAGCCCAAATCGCGTTTTTCGATTTGGTGTGAATCACTTAGTCGGAGCCGCTGATATTGGCAATAGGCTTTTATACTAACAAATTTTCAATCTGGCGGCATAGCCAAGCGGTAAGGCAGAGGTCTGCAAAACCTTTACCCCCAGTTCGAATCTGGGTGCCGCCTCCATAAACCTTCTTTTTTAGAGGGTTTAATTTTTTTGTAAAAGTGGTGAATTTTATGAGTTTCAATCCCTTTATTCCAAAAAATATAGGAAATACTGTTATAATTGACGGTAGGGTACCCTTAGAAATATTAGATAATCTTAAAAAAATGAATTTAAATATAATACCTACTATAGAGTGTACAGAAGTGTCCAAGCCTATTTCTTATCATCCAGACATAGTAATCCACCCTATCAATTACAATACTTTAGTTGTTGCACCAAATGTTTTTGATTATTATGAAGAAAGACTTCATGGAATGGGTATAAAAATTATACAAGGTGAAACTGAATTAGGTAAAGACTATCCAGAAGATATAGCATATAATGTAGGGAGAATTGGAAACCTAGCAATACATAATTTTAAATATACAGATGAAAAGCTAAAATATTATCTAAAAAAAGAAAATGTGGAATTTATTCATGTGAACCAAGGATATGCTAAATGTTCTATGGCTATAATAGGTGAAAATTCTGTTATAACGGCTGATTATCCTATATATATAAAATTGACTAAATTGGGAATTGATGTACTTTTAGTACAACCAGGGTATATTGAATTAGAAGGACATACATATGGTTTTATTGGTGGGGCTACTGGAAATTTATCTAAAAAAGACATAATGTTTTCAGGCAAGTTTGATAAACATCCAGATAAAGAAAAGGTATTAAATTTTCTAAAAAAATACAAGAAAAGAATAGTATGGTTAAGCAATAAAAAAATTATGGACATTGGAACTATAATTAGTCTATATTGCCAATAGAGTAACTCTTTATACAGTATAGGTCAGCTATCATAACACATACTAGTAATTGAAAGGAGTGAATAAAGGTGAATATTAAAATTGGAATTAATAAAGATATAGATACAGCAAAAAAAATAGTTAATAACTATTTTCCTGATAAAAAAATAAAAATTGAAGAATGTTATAATAATAGATATTTATTTAATATAAATTCAATAAAAAATAAATCTTTAATTAAAAATGATATCCATAATGCCGTAGCAGATATGATATTAGATATGATATTAAACATATATTCTAGAGATTTTATTAGCAAAAGGATAAATATTAAAA
The DNA here is from genome assembly GCA_012798935.1 of Tissierellia bacterium. GTDB lineage: Bacteria > Bacillota > Clostridia > Tissierellales > Tepidimicrobiaceae > JAAZMG01. The sequence continues at coordinate 1,351 of JAAZMG010000040.1, forward strand.
AGAATAATTTAAAAGCCAAAGAAAGAAATGAAATAGTCCAAATATCAAAGGAAATTTTATTAAATAAAGATAATTTTATAATAGAGAAAGAATATCTAAGCAATAAGATTAAGGATTATATAATAGAAACACCTTTTATTTGGGTTGATGGTTTTATCCAATTTAGGCTTAAAGAACTGGACCTTTTTATAAATTTAGCTATAGACAAAGGTATAGAGGAATTTACAGCTGAAAAGGAATACAAAGAATTTATTAAAATACTACAATACTTTGTTGATGTACAAGAACCAAAATATGATTTTATAAACTTAGTCTTTAATGACAAAGAGTATAAACTATTAGATGAAAGAGATAATCTTATTGACAATGATTTTTTCAGTGATATTGTTGCAGAGATAGACGATGAAGGGATTAGTAAAGAAGATTTATTGATAAGCTCCTTAATTGTGATAGCACCTAAAAAAATAATAATACATTTAGAGGAAAATGATATAAATAGAGATGTAATTAGAGTCATAACAAATGTATTTCAAGACAGAGTGTATTTTTGTTTTGATTGTAAAAAACATAGTAGTCAAATAAAAGTTAAAAAAGGGAAATAACATTGAGGTTGGATTTTTCAACTTCTTTTTCTTTTAAAGATAAATATGTTTATGTTTGAAAAAAAACATATAAATGATATCATAGTACATAATATATAATATTTGGAGGTATACATATGAGTAAAAATATAGTTAAGCCATCTATATTATCTGGTTTTATGGAGCTTATTCCATCTGAACAAATATTATTTAACCAAATGCTAGATACTATTAGAGAGAATTATGAAAGATTTGGTTTTTTACCAATAGATACGCCTGTAATAGAAAAAGCAGAAGTGTTATTAGCAAAAGGTGGAGGAGAAACAGAAAAGCAAATTTATAGATTTGAGAAGGGAAATACAGAACTAGCATTAAGATTTGATTTAACAGTACCTTTAGCTAGATATGTAGCTCAACATTTTTCAGAATTGACCTTCCCCTTTAGAAGATACCATATAGGAAAAGTATATAGAGGAGAGCGAAGTCAAAAAGGTAGATTTAGAGAATTTTATCAATGTGATATAGATATAATAGGTAATGAAACCTTAGATATTATAAATGATGCAGAGATACCAAGTATAATATATTCTACTTTCAAAGATTTAGGTTTTAATTCTTTTACTATTAAAATAAACAATAGAAAAGTATTGAAAGGTTTCTTTAAATGGCTAGGAATTGAAGATTCAACAGAAGTTCTAAGAACTATTGATAAATTAGATAAGATAGGCTTAGATAAGGTTAAATTAGAATTAGAAGAACAAAATTTGGATAAAGGTACTATAGATAAAATAGTAGAATTTATACAGATAAAGGGATCTAATGAGGAAAAACTACATAGTCTAAAAAGTTTGGGAATAGAGAATGGCATTTTCAAAGAAGGTTTAGAAGAGTTAACTAGTGTAAATCATTATGTAAAGGCTTTTGGAGTACCTGAAAACAATTATAGTATAGATTTAACTATAGCTCGCGGTCTTGACTACTACACTGGTACTGTATACGAAACATTTCTAGATGATTATCCAGATATAGGAAGTATTTGCTCGGGTGGTAGATATGATGATTTAGCAGGATTTTACACTAGACAAAAGTTACCTGGAGTAGGTATATCTATAGGACTTACTAGGCTTTTCTATCAGCTAAATGAAGCTGAACTAATTAAAGCAAAAGACAACTCCCTAATCAAAGTAATTATAATCCCCATGGAAGATTGTTTAGATGAAGCTATTGAAACTGCAAGTGTACTAAGAAATAAGGGAATTAACACTCAAATATATCTTGAAAAAGGGAAAATGGGAAAGAAATTTGGTTTTGCAGATAAACTTGACATTTCCTATTCAATAATAATTGGACCTGATGAAATAAAGAAAAGCAAATATGCTCTAAGAAATATGAAAACAGGAGAACAAAACTTATTATCAATGGAAGAACTATTGACAAGTTTAAAATAAATTTTTAATGATATAAATAATAATAAATTTATTGACATATCAATCAATTAAAGATACAATATATAATCAAATCAATATTTAAAGGCAGTGAAGGGAAGAGTAGGTTAATAGATCCTTTTAGAGAAGGGAGTGCCTTAGGCTGAAAGCCTCCCTAAGAGATTTTTAACTGAAGACCACCCCTAAGCCGTATCCAAAATCTTACAGATAGAAGGATAACCGCATTTAGCGTTATGAAAATGAGCACCAATTAGGGTGGAACCACGGGAGATACCTCTCGTCCCTGCATTATGCAGTGACGAGAGGTTTTCTATACCTATAAACAGAAGGAGGAAAGAAGATGGAAAAAATAAAAATAACATTACCAGATAATTCAGTTAAAGAATACGAAAAAGGTGTAACAGTAGAAAAGATAGCAAAGGATATTAGTGAAGGATTGGCTAGAGTAGCATTAGGTGCAGTTGTAAATGGAAAAACAAAAGGGATGCAAGAGATTGTGGATGAAGATGCAGATATCAGAATTGTAAAATTTGAAGATAAAGAAGGAAAAGAAATATTTTGGCATACATCAGCTCATATAATGGCTCATGCAGTCTTAAGACTTTTCCCTGATGTAAAGTTTGCCATAGGGCCTGCAATTGAAGATGGGTTTTATTATGATTTTGATACAGAACATAGATTTACTCCAGAAGATTTAGAAAAAATCGAAAAAGAAATGGTTAAAATCGCTAGGGAAGGCCATAAAATGGAAAGGTTTGTTATGCCTAGAGATGAAGCTATTGAATATTTTAAAGAAAAGAATGAACCTTACAAGGTAGACCTTATTGAAAATCTACCTGAAGATGAGGTAATATCTTTTTATAAACAAGGAGATTTTGTAGACCTATGTGCAGGACCTCATCTTCCAGACACTAAAAAGGTAAAAGCTATTAAACTTTTAAGCATTGCAGGAGCCTATTGGCGTGGCGATGAAAATAGGGAAATGCTTCAAAGAATATACGGTACTTCCTATGAAAAGAAAAAGGATTTAGAAGCATATCTTCACAGATTAGAAGAAGCCAAGAAAAGAGACCATAGAAAATTAGGAGCTGAATTAGATTTATTTAGCATACATGAAGAAGGACCCGGATTCCCATTTTTCCATCCAAAGGGTATGGTTGTGAGAAATATACTTGAGGATTTTTGGAAAGAAGAACATATTAAAAGAGGATATGGGGAAATAAAAACTCCTTTAATATTAAGCGAAGAATTATGGCATAGATCTGGCCATTGGGATCATTATAGGGAAAATATGTATCTTACTAAAATAGACGAAAAGGATTATGCTATAAAACCTATGAACTGTCCTGGTTCAATACTAATATACAAATCAAACATGTACAGCTATAGGGATTTTCCTTTTAGATGGGGAGAGTTAGGATTAGTCCATAGACATGAGCTTTCTGGAACACTCCATGGGTTGATGAGGGTTAGAAGCTTTACTCAGGATGATGCTCACCTATTTATGCTTCCTTCCCAAGTAAAAGATGAAGTAATAGGGGTAATAGAGTTGGCCGATTATATCTATAGTGTATTTGGGTTTAAGTATCATGTAGAATTATCTACAAGACCAGAAAACTCTATGGGAACAGAAGAACAATGGAATTTAGCAACAAATAGTTTAAGAGAAGCTCTCGAAGAAAAGGAAATAGATTATACTGTAAACGAAGGAGATGGAGCTTTCTATGGACCAAAGATTGACTATCACTTAGAAGATGCCATAGGTAGAACTTGGCAATGTGGTACAATCCAATTGGATTTCCAAATGCCAGAGCGATTTGATTTAACCTATGTAGATAAAGATAATGAAAAGAAGCGTCCTGTAATGGTTCATAGGACAATTCTTGGCAGTATTGAAAGATTTATGGGAATATTGATTGAACATTATGCAGGTAAATTTCCAATATGGTTAGCCCCAGTTCAAGCAACAATTCTTCCTATCTCTGACAAGTTCAATGACTATGCCTACGAAATAAAGAAGGAAATGGAAGATAAAGGCATAAGAGTTAGTATAGATGATAGAGCAGAAAAAATTGGATATAAGATAAGAGAAGCAAGACTTCAAAGAATACCTTATATGCTTATAGTTGGAGAAAAGGAAGTAGAGGGTAGACTAGTATCTATAAACAAAAGAGATGAAGGAGATATAGGCCAATTCAAAGTAGATGAGTTTATGAATAGGGTAATGGAAGAGGTGGAAAATAGACAATAGAAAGGCAAGTGTTAAAAAAGTCAGTATAAAAAGTTGATTTTATTTTATAAATTATTCATCCTGAACATATGATAATTCAATATGTTCAGGATGATATTTTTATCTTTATTAAGTTGCACAATCAAAAGGTTTTTCATATAATTTAAATATCTCATCTAGTTCATCGCTATTAATTGTTTCCTTTTCCATTAATACATTGGAAATATGATGGAGTATTTCTATGTTTTCACTTAATATCTTTAAAGATTCATTATATCCTTTATCAATAATTTTCCTTATTTCTATCCTTAAAGTTTCATAATTATGTTTTATATAGTTTTCATCAACAGCCATAGGCCCTAAGGAACTCATACCATAACTACATACCATTTCTCTTGCTATATGGGTGGCTTTATCTAAATCATCTTTAGCTCCTGTTGTTATTTCATTAAAAATCAATTCTTCAGCAGCCCGGCCAGCCAATAAACCTGATATTTTATTCAGTAGTTCCTGCTTTGTCAGAAGATATCTATCTTCTTCAGGAAATTTTAATACATAACCTAAAGCATGGCCTCTAGGTACAATAGATATCTTTTGAACCATATCGGTTTTAAGCATTTTAGAAACCAAAGCGTGACCAGCTTCATGAATAGCAACTGTATTCTTTTCTTTTAATAAAACAGTGGGATTTTTTATTTCTAAGCCTGCTAATACCCTTTCTATAGCTGCATCAAAGTGAGACCCATTGATTTTGTTTTTATTGTTTCTAACGGCAATTATAGCTGCTTCGTTAGCAATATTTGCTAGTTCTGCTCCAGATAATCCGTGAGTCTTTTTTGCAATGCTTTTTATATCAACAGTTTTATCTAATGGTTTATTCTTAGTATGAACTCTTAATATTTGTTCTCGTGATCTCATATTAGGATTTCCTAAATATATATGTCTATCAAATCGCCCTGGTCTTAGAAGGGCTTCATCTAGCAAATCTAATCTATTGGTAGCGCCTATAATAATCACTGTTTCATTAGTATTAAATCCATCCATTTCCACTAAAAGCTGGTTTAAGGTCTGATCTTTTTCATTATTAGAGTCTAAATTTCTCTTAGTACCTATTGCATCAATTTCATCAATAAATATAATACTAGGAGCTTCCTTTTTTGCTCTTTCAAATAGGGTTCTTACTCGCTTTGCACCTACCCCTACATATTTTTCTACAAATTCTGAGCCACTGGCATAGAGAAAGGTAGAGTTTGTTTCTCCAGCTACAGCTTTAGCAAGTAAAGTTTTACCCGTACCTGGTGGTCCATAAAAGAGTATGCCTTTTGGAATACTTGCTCCCATCCTTTTGTACTTATTAGGATTATTGATGAAATCTATGGTTTCTTGGAGTTCTTCTTTTATTTCCTCTAACCCAGCTACATCATTAAAGGAGATTTTAGATTTGTTTTTTTCCCTATTAGTTTCTTTTTCATTACTTAAAACTGAAGGAACTAGTTGAGGCTTAGAGTTGGAGTTTCTAAAATAGATTAAAAGGATAATAGTTATAACCCAAACTATTATCCTGCTTCCCATATTTATTTTAATCAAACTTGATGGCGAAAGATAGCCATCATAGATAAGTATAGTAGATGCAATTAAAGCTATTATCAAAATTAGAAATAAGACTATTTTCTTTTTCAATCTATTCCCACCTTATTCTATATTTATAAAATATAGTGTAACCATTTACTTTTTTAATATAAAAAGAATTGATTTAAAAGTTGAAGGAAATAATATGTAAAGGTATAATGAATATATATAATAAAAAACGAGGTGAATTAAATGAATTTTATAAATTTAGTAGAAAATTATAAGGAGGATATAATAAAATCTACTCAAGATATAATTGGGATTAAAAGTGTGGAGGAAGAAGCGAAACCTAATATGCCCTTTGGTGAAGGACCTTATAAAGCTTTAGAGTTTGCTTTAAACCTTGCACAAGAGATGGGATTTGAAACTAAAAATTTAGATGGTTATGCAGGACATGCTGATTTAGGTCAAGGGGAAGAGATAGTAGGAATTTTAGTTCATTTAGATGTGGTGCCTGAAGGAGAAGGATGGACATATCCACCTTATGGTGGAGAAATCCATGATGGTAAGATATACGGCAGGGGAACTGCTGATGATAAAGGGCCAGCAATTGCTTGTATGTATGCTATGAAGGCTTTAAAAGAGTCAGGGGTAAAATTAAATAAAAAAATTAGAATAATATTTGGAACTAATGAAGAAACAGGTTGGGGCTGTATGAAACATTATTTTGCTAATGAAAAAGCTCCAGATATGGCTTTTACCCCAGATGCTGATTTTCCTGTTATCCATGGTGAAAAAGGGATAATTATATTCGATTTAGTAAAGAAATTAAGCTCTAATAGTTGTAATGGTATTGTACTTAAAAGCATTAAAGGTGGTAATGCTCCAAATATGGTTCCTGACCACTGTGAAACAATTTTAGAAGTAGAAGATGTATCTGCAATAGAAGAAAAATTAAATAAATTTGTACAAAAAACCAAATATCCATTATCCATGGAAAAAGGTGGAAGAAACATTAAAATAATAGCTAAAGGAATATCTGCCCATGGAAGTACACCTCAGAAGGGAAAAAATGCTATTAGTCACCTAATGGCTTTCTTAGGAGAATTACTAACTGGGTCTTGTGACATATGCGAATTTATAAATATGTATAATGAGAAAATTGGATTTAAACATTATGGAGAAGGGATTGGCTGTGGTTTTGAAGATGATGTTTCTGGAAAATTAAACTTTAATCCAGGAGTAATCAAAGGAAACGAAGAAGAAATAAAATTAACCATAAATGTAAGGTACCCAATAAAAAGTAGTGCTAAGGAAGTATATGATGGTATAAGGGAAGCTTTAAAAGATATAAAAGTTGAAATAATCGAAGGAGAAAAGGATAATAAACCTTTATATGTACCTAAAGATAATGTCCTAGTTGAAAAATTAATGAAAGTTTACAAAGAACAAACAGGAGATGTGGAAAGCGAACCTATTACTATTGGTGGAGGTACCTATGCAAGAGCTATGGAAAATGCAGTAGCTTTTGGACCAAATTTCCCAGGACAAAAAGAAGTAGCCCATCAAAAAGATGAATTTATATCCATTGAACATTTAATGGATATAACAAAGATATATGCAAAAGCATTATATGAATTAGCAAAATAGTAATTAAAAATTTACAAAAACAATTGACAATATCTATATTTTAACATATACTATCTATGGTAACTAAATATAGAAATAAGTAGAAGTATCCGCTTCTCACCTTATAGCCTTGGCTCATAAGGTTAAAACAGTAAATGTAAATAGTTTTATATAACTATTTGATTTTCTATTGATTAATAGCGGGTATTTTGCCCGCTTTTTTTATTTATAAAAAATTAGGAGGTGCAGTAATATTAAAGAACTTCAAATTAATGAAGAGATTAGGGAGAGGGAAGTAAGACTTATCGATGTAGACGGGGAGCAGGTAGGCGTAGTACCTATTAGAAAAGCAATGGATATTGCCTATGAAAAAAAGCTAGACTTAGTTAAAGTAGCCCCAAATGCTAGACCACCAGTATGTAGGATTATGGATTATGGAAAGTACAAATATGAAATGGCCAAAAAAGAAAAAGAAGCTAGGAAAAATCAAAAGGTAATAAATGTTAAAGAGGTTAGAATGACCCCTAATATTGAAGAACATGATTTAAATGTAAAGGCAAGAAGAGCCATTGAATTTCTAAACAATGGAGACAAAGTTAAAGTAAGTGTAAGATTTAGAGGTAGGGAAATGGGCCATACTGATGCTGGAAGAAAAGTATTATTAGAGTTTGCAGAGATAATTTCTGAACATGGAATTATAGATAAGAGACCTAAAATGGAAGGTAGGAACATGACTATGCATCTAGTTCCAAAATCTGAATAAGTAGGGAGGTAAAAAACATGGCAAAGATGAAAACCCATAGAGGAGCAGCAAAAAGATTTAAAAGAACAGGAACTGGTAAATTGAAAAGATACAAAGCTTATAAAGGTCATTTGACTGGAAAGAAGTCTGCAAAGAGAATTAGAAATTTAAGAAAATCAGCTATAATAAGCAAAGGGGATCAAAAGAGGATCGATTCATTATTACCATAATAAAAAAATAGAAATTGATATGTAAGGGAGGTACTTTAAAATGGCAAGAGTTAAAGGTGGAGTTACTGCTAAGAAAAGACATAAAAGGGTATTAAAGCAAGCAAAAGGATACTATGGCGCTAAGAGTAAACTATATAGACCAGCTAATCAAGCTGTTATGAAATCTTTGGATTATGCTTATTCTGGACGTAAACAAAGAAAAAGAGATTTTAGAAAGCTTTGGATTTCAAGAATAAATGCAGCTGCAAGATTAAATGGAATGAACTATAGTACATTTATTAGTGGGCTTAAAAAAGCAAATGTTGAAATTAATAGAAAAGTATTATCTGAAATGGCAATACAAGATCCAGAAGGTTTCACAAAACTGATTGAAATTGCAAAAGGTATGTAAAATAAAAGTTCCGGCCACGGAGCTTTTATTTTTTGACAAATAATAAATTAGGATAGTTTATGAATAATAAGTTATAATATGTTAAAAATTTAGATAAAGTGCTGGTGAATAAACTATGATTACTATAACTAGTTCTTCAAATTCTACAATTAAAGAGATTAAAAGTCTATATAAAAGAAAAGAAAGATGGAAAAAACAACTATTTCTAGTAGAAGGAATTAAAATAGTTGAAGAGTGTATGGATAATGGTTATCCTATAACCAATATTGTATATTCAGATGAATTGTTCAATGTAAGAGGAGGAGAGGCCTTTTTTAATAAAATCAAATCCTATGATAGATTAATCAATGTTCCAGATAAACTATATAAAGACATATGCGACACAGAAAACCCCCAAGGAGTACTAGCTGTTGCCAAATTTGAAATAAATTCTGCTGAGAGTATAAAGGATAAAAACAACCCTTTCCTTTTATTATTAGACGAAGTACAGGATCCAGGAAATATGGGGACTATAATAAGAACTGCTGATGCCTTTGAAATAGATGGTATCATAATTACAGAAGGCTGTGTAGATGTATATAACCCAAAAGTTGTTCGTTCTACTATGGGATCTATATTTAGGGTACCCATCTACCATGAACTAGATGGTAGAAAGATTATAGAGGAGTTTAAAAAACAAAATATTAATATCTATTCAAGCTCATTAAAAGGGAGTCAATACATTCAAGATACAAACTTCAAAGAAGGATCCATTCTTATTATTGGAAACGAATCCAGAGGAGTCTCCCATACTTTATATTCTCTATCGGATAAGCTAATAAGCATACCTATGATAGGAGAAGCAGAGTCATTAAATGTAGCAGTTGCATCATCTATAATAATGTATGAAGTTATGAGGCAACGAAGTCAATAATTCTTGTAATTTAAAGATATAGGTGCTATAATTTAGTCAATAGTTTAGACATTTTGACCTTTATTCTTAAGGATTTAGGTCTTGTTTTTTATAAAAGTTTTGTTATGACACATAGAAAAGTATAAATTTCCTTTTAATATAAGGATATATTATATAATATAGCTTAGAAGAAGGGAGTATTATGATGAAGGATAAGTTGAAAAAGATTAAGGAAGAAGCAATATCAAATATAAACTCATTAGATAGTTTAGATAATTTGGAACGTATAAGGGTAAAGTATGTAGGCAAAAAAGGGGAATTAACTTCCGTTCTTAGAGGAATGGGTAAACTTTCAAAGGAAGAGAGACCAATTGTTGGTCAACTAGCCAATGATATTAGACAAGAGATAGAAGAGGAACTATCTATAGCTAAAGATAAGCTTAAGGAAAAGATAAAAGAAGAAAAAATAGAAAAGGAGAAAATAGACATTACCATAACTAAAAAGACCAGAAAACTAGGACATCGCCATCCTCTTTTAGCCACTATTGAAGAATTAGAAAATTTGTTTATTAGCATGGGCTTTAGCGTAATAGATGGTCCAGAAATAGAGACAGTGGAATATAATTTTGATGCCTTAAACTCACCAGAAAATCACCCATCAAGAGATTTGTCTGATACTTTCTATATAACCGAAGATATTCTACTTCGAACTCATACATCCCCTGTTCAAATTCGGGCAATGAAACAAATGAAGCCTCCAATAAAAATAGTTTCTGCAGGTAGAACTTTTAGGTTTGACGATGTAGATGATACTCACTCTCCAATGTTTCATCAATTAGAAGGATTAGTAATTGATGAAAATGTGACTATGGCCAATTTAATGCATACTATTGATGTATTTATAAAGGAATTGTTTGGCAAGGACATGGAAACAAGGTTTAGACCTCACCATTTTCCATTTACAGAACCAAGTGCAGAAGTAGATGTGTCATGTTTTGAGTGCAAAGGCAAAGGTTGTCCAATATGTAATGGAACAGGTTGGAGCATGGAACTTTTAGGTTGCGGTATGGTACATCCAAAAGTTCTTGAAAACTGTGGTATAGATTCTGAGAAATACAGTGGTTTTGCATTTGGAATGGGAATTGATAGGATAACTATGGTGAAGCATGGAATTGACAATATAAGATTATTATTTGAAAATGATAATAGATTTTTAGAGCAATTTTAGAAAAGTTTAAGGAGGATAAATATGTTATTACCAGTAAAATGGCTAGGAGAATATGTGAATATAGATGAAGACTCTAAAGTATTGGCAGATAATCTTACTTTATCTGGTTCCCATGTAGAGTCAATTATTTCTTTAGATAAAGGTATTGAAAATGTAGTAGTAGGTAAGATAATAAAATTAGAAAAGCATAAAGATGCAGATAAGCTATTTATTACAATGGTAGATATTGGTGAGGAAACGATACAAATAGTTACTGGTGCAACAAACTTAAAAGAGGGAGATTATGTACCAGTAGCTTTAGTTGGTGCAAAACTTCCAAATGATATTTACATAGAGAAAACTAATTTTAGAGGTGTAGATTCCTATGGTATGCTATGCTCTTTAAAAGAGTTAGGTTATGAAGACAATATTATTCCTAAATATCAAAGAGATGGTATATTTGTTTTTGATAAAGAGTATCCATTAGGAACTACAGTTGATAAAGTTTTAGGATTATATGGAGAGATAATCGAATTTGAAATAACTCCAAATAGACCAGATTGTTTAAGTATAGTAGGAATGGCAAGAGAGACAGCTGCTACCTTTAATAAAAAACTTAAATTCCCTGAAATAAAAGTAACCAATGAAGTAGAAGATATAAAGGATTATGTAGAATCTATAGAAATGGATAAAGAACTTTGTAATAGATATTATACTAGGGTAATTAAGGACATTAATATAAAGGAGTCCCCATTATGGCTTCAAATAAGGCTTATGGAAGCAGGAGTAAGGCCTATAAGTAATATAGTGGATATTACCAACTATGTAATGTTAGAATTTGGTCAACCTCTCCATGCTTTTGACTTAGATAAGTTAAAGGGGAGGAAGATAATAGTAAGAAGGGCAAAAGATGAAGAGAAGATTAAGACTATAGATGATATAGAAAGAAAACTTTCTTCTTCAAATTTAGTAATTGGAGACGAAGAGGGGCCAATTGCCATAGCTGGAGTAATGGGTGGTATGGATACTGAGGTAACTGAAGAAACTACTACTGTATTATTAGAATCAGCTAATTTCAATAGCAAATCTGTTCGTTTAACCGCTAAGGGACTTAATTTAAGGACAGAAGCTTCTTCAAGATTTGAAAAGGGAATAGATCCAAATCTATGTGAAATTGCAGCAGAGAGGGTTTGTCAACTAGTTGAAGAAACTGGAGCAGGTAAAGTTGTAAAAGGTAAAATAGATGTTTATGAAAATATAAGGGAAGAAGAAACAATCAAGTTAAGACCCGAAAAAGTAAACAATCTTCTTGGAACAGATTTAACTACCGATGAAATGATAGACTATCTAGAAAGATTGGAGTTAAAAACTTCCTTAGAAGGAGATAGTGTAGATGTAACCATACCTACCTATAGATTAGACTTAAGCATGGAAGTAGACTTAATTGAAGAAATAGGAAGGCTATATGGATTTCACAATATACCAATTAAACCTTTAGTAGGAGTTTTAACAAGAGGAGAAAAGTCTTATCAAAGGATCGTAGAAGATAGAGCTAGGACGGTTCTTCAAGGTATGGGCATAAATGAAGTTATGACTTATTCTTTTATTAGTCCAAAAGCCTATGACAAAATAAAAGTAGAGGTCAATAGCCAACTAAGGGATTATATAAAACTTATAAATCCTCTTGGGGAAGATTATAGCGTAATGAGAACTACTCTAATGCCAAATATGCTAGATCTTTTAAGTAGAAACTATAATCATGGGGTAACGGAGTGCTTTACCTATGAAATAGGGAATATATTCATACCAAAAGAATTACCTATTAAGGAATTGCCTATGGAGAAGAAAATGTTATCTATAGGAATGTATGGTGATTTAGATTTTTACGATATAAAAGAAGTAGTTCAAATACTTTTTGAAAGATTAGGCATTAAAGGCTATGAATATGTGCCAGAGAAAAATAATCCTACCTATCATCCTAATAGAACAGCAAATATAAACCATAAGGGTAAAAATATTGGTACTATAGGTGAAATACATGTAGATGTAGTTGAAAACTATGACATGGAAACTAAAGTTTATATGGCTCATTTAGATTTTGATGAAATAACAAGAGAATCCAATTTAGAGAGAAAATACAAACCTTTACCAAAATATCCAGGCATTACCAGGGATATAGCAATAGTAGTAGATAGAGATGTTTTAGTTGGAGATTTGGAAAAAATAATGTGGAAACACAGTGAAGGCTTAATTGAAAAAGTAGAGTTATTTGATATATATACAGGGGGTCAGATATTAGAAGGCAAGAAAAGTGTAGCATTTTCAATAACCTATAGATCATATGAGAGAACATTGAAAGACGAAGAGGTTAACATAATACATCAAAAAATTGTAGAGGATTTAGAAAAGAAATTTAATGCTAAGCTTAGAGACTAAAGGGCGAAAGCAGCTTTGCTGCTTTTTCTGCTCCTTAAAAAACAAAGGATAATAGAGAATTATGTAGAATATAAGTAGGTAAAGATAATAATAAGGGGGATAGTAAGTTATGACAGAAAAAAATAAAATAAATGTCCTTATAGATGGTCGTAACTTCACAGTAATAGGGAATGGTTCTGAAAATTATGTATATAAAATAGCTTCTTATGTAGATGAAAAGATTAGAGAAACCAAAGATAAAAATGATAAATTAAGTGGATCTATGGCTGCTACCTTAGCAGCTCTCAATATTGCAGATGAACTCTATAGGACTAGTATAGAATTAAAATCCCTAAAGGATCAAGCTAAGAGGCCCATGGAGGAATATGATGCCTTAGTAGAAAAATTAAAAGAAGCAAATGTAAAAATTGAAGAGCTTAATACTAGTTGTAACTCTTATAAGGACGAGTTATTGGATACAAAGAGAGAAAATGAACGATTAAATAAGATTATTAATAAACATGATCAAGCTTTAGAATTAAAAGAGAAAGAATTACAAGAAAATCAAAATATGATTAAAAAATTACAGGATAAAATCTTCGACAATCAAATTGAATTAATAGAAATTAAAAAAGAACTAGAAGAAGCATTGAGATTATACGATAAAGAAAAAAACATATTTAAAAGAGAGGAAGTTTAAATAATTGTTAAATAAGAAAATAGAGTTATTAGCCCCTGTTGGTAATAGCGAATCTCTATTTGCAGCTGTCCAAAATGGTGCTGATGCAGTATATCTAGGTGGAAAACTATTTAGTGCTAGGCAATTTGCTAACAACTTTGATTATGAACAACTAAAAGAAGCTGTAGAATACGCCCACCTTAGAGATGTAAAGGTCTATGTAACAGTTAATATACTAATTGATGACGGAGAAATAAATGAAACCATAGATTATATAAAATATCTATATAATATAGATGTAGACGGGATTATTGTACAGGATTTAGGTCTTGTTTATTTACTGCGCAAAATATTCCCTGATTTTCATATTCATGGAAGCACTCAAATGACAATAAACAACTTGCCAGGAGCTGTTTTTTTAGGAAACTTAGGATTTAAAAGGATAGTTTTAGCTAGAGAGGTACCTTTAGAAGAGATAAACCATATATCTAAGGGTGTGGATATCCAATTAGAAGGGTTTATTCATGGTGCCCTATGTGTTTGCTATTCAGGCCAATGTCTTATGAGCAGTGTCTTAGGAGAGAGAAGTGGTAATAGGGGAAAATGTGCCCAACCTTGTAGAATGCCTTATAGCATTGTAGATTATTATAAAGATATTATTCCTTTTAGTGATTGGAATAAAAAATATATTTTAAGTCCAAAAGATTTAAATACTTTAGATTATATCAACCACATTATTAACAGTGGTATAGTTTCCTTAAAAATAGAAGGTAGGATGAAAAGACCTGAATATGTGGCTACTGTAGTGAAATATTATAGAAAAGTATTGGATCTAGGAATAGATAGTATTACTGAAGAAGATAAAAAAGATGTACTTCAAATATTCAACAGAGGATTTACCAAGGGGATGATGTTTAGAGATTTTGGTAAAGACTTTATTTCCTATGAACGGCCTGACAATAGGGGCCTATTCATTGGGCAAGTAGTAGGATTTGATAGAGAATATGTTCGTATTAAACTATATGAAGATGTAGAAGAAGGAGACGGCATAGAATTAGAAACCCTTAAGGGGGATTATGTAGGAATTCAATTAAATCTATCTGCATCTAAAGGTTCCACTATAAAAATTGAAAAAACAGCTAATATCTCCAAAGGTTCTAAAGTATATAAAACTTCAAGCAACTTACTTCTAAAAAAAGCTAAGGAATCTTATGAAAATGAAAAAATAAAATATCCTATAGATATGGAAGTTAAAATAGCCATAGGAAAGCCTGGTGAATTAACTATTAAATATGAAGATAAAACTTATAAAATCTATTCCGATTTTATAGTTGAAAAAAGCCAAAGAGTAGCTTTAACAGAAGAAAAGGTAATGGAACAATTATCAAAATTAAATGACACTGTATATTATATAGATAATATAAAAATTGATATTGAACCAGAGTCATTTATGCCTATTAGGGCTATAAATGGATTAAGACGGGATGCAGTAGCTATAATAGACGATATAAGAAAAAATTTCAATAATCGAAATCCAATTGGCCCTAAAGAATATGAAAATAGAATAAAAAAGTATTTTAAATTTAACAAACTAGAAAATCAAATTAAAAATAATATAAGTATTAGCGTACTAAAAAGGGAACAATTTGACCAACTAAATTTAAATAAATTAGATAGACTTTATATTGGGTTTTATGATGGATTAAAAGAGGTAGTATCAAAATCCAAGGATCAAGGGAAGGAAACATATCTATTAACAGATAAGATACTATATAACAAGGATTTAAATAGGGTAAAAAGCAGAATTGAACCTGTAATAGATATGATAGATGGCATATCTGTTTCTAATTTAGGCACATTCCAATTTGTAAAAGATAATTTCAATG
Organism: Tissierellia bacterium; assembly: GCA_012798935.1. Lineage (GTDB taxonomy): Bacteria > Bacillota > Clostridia > Tissierellales > Tepidimicrobiaceae > JAAZMG01. Next base: position 17,247 of record JAAZMG010000040.1, read on the forward strand.
TAAAAATTCATGGAGACATAGGTTTAAATATATTTAATAGTTTTGCTGTTAATTTATTAAAAGAAGAAGGTTTGGAAAGCATTACCCTGTCTCCAGAATTAAATATGGACCAGATAGAAAATATATGCGGTAAAGGTTCTATTATATATGAAACTATAGGATACGGTTATCTGCCATTGATGGTGACAAAACATTGTCCTATGTCCCTTATAAAAAACTGTAAGGATGATTCAAATTGCAAATCCTGTCCCTATAGTGAAGGATACGGACTTAAAGATAGAAAAGATATAAACTTTTATATGGAAAGAAAAGAAGGCTTTACAACTATTTATAATAGTGTTCCATTAATGGTATTAGATAGTTTACATCAAATATATAATAAGGGTGTAAATATGTTAAGGTTGGATTTTACCTTTGAAAGGGAAAGGATTGAGGAATTACAAGATATTTATTACAATTATGCCAAAGGTGTTATTACCAAGGATGAAGCAAATAAATTTATTAATGAATATAGAGATAAAAACAATATAACCAGAGGACATTATTTTAGAGGGGTTATATAATTTTGAGGTGATCCTATGAATGACAAAACACTTAAAGTACTGGAATATCACAAAATCATAAAAAAGCTTACAGATAAAACTGAATCACAGCTAGGCAAAGATATGACTAAAAAAATAAAACCTTCAACGGATATAGATGAAATTGAATATTTACAAGGGGAAACAAAAGAAGCATTAAGCTTAATAATAAAGAAAGGCAATCCACCTTTATATGGCATATTTGATATATCCGGGGAATTAAAGATAACGGAAATTGGGGGAAGTTTAAGCCCAAAGAGTTTGATTAAAATTTCAGATTCCCTAAGGGTATCTAGAAGTTTAAAAAAATATTTAAAGGAAATTAAAGATGATGAAACATCAAGTTTCCCAATTATACAAGGTTTAATAGATGATTTAAGGGTTTTTAAGGATATTGAAGATGAAATAAATAATGCAATAATAAGTGAAAATGAAATATCCGATAATGCAAGTCCAGGTCTTAGAAATATTAGAAGACAAATAATAAATAAAAATGAATCCGTTAGAGTTAAATTAAACTCCATTATAAATTCTCAAAAGTATAAAAAGTATTTACAGGATAGCATTGTAACCATGCGAGAAGGCAGATATGTAGTACCTATAAAACAAGAAAACAAAGCTTATTTTCCAGGATTAGTCCATGATCAATCTGCCAGTGGAGCTACATTATTTGTTGAACCTATGGCTGTAGTTGAACTAAATAATGAACTAAGAGAATTAGAAATAAAAGAAAGGGAAGAAATAGAAAAAATACTTTTAGAGTTATCAGGATTAGTAGCAGAAGAAGCTGAAAATATTGGAAACAATCAAAGTATTCTTCAAAGGTTAGACTTTATATTTGCCAAAGGGAAATTAGCCCTAGAGATGGATGCTACCAAGCCCATTCTCAACAAAGAAGGTTATATAAATATTAAAAAGGCTCGCCATCCTCTATTAAATGTTAAAAATGTAGTCCCTATTGATATATATATAGGTAAAGATTTTAACACCTTAGTTATTACAGGTCCAAATACAGGCGGTAAAACTGTAACCTTAAAAACAGTAGGATTGCTAACTTTAATAGCCCAATCTGGGCTTCACATACCTGCAGATTTTAACTCTCAGATGGGGGTGTTTGATCAGGTTTTTGCCGATATTGGAGACGAACAAAGTATAGAACAAAGCTTGAGTACCTTTTCCTCCCATATGACCAATATAGTCAGTATATTAGATAGTTTAAAAGATAATAGTTTAGTATTATTCGATGAACTAGGTGCAGGAACAGACCCTACTGAAGGGGCAGCTTTAGCAATGTCTATATTAGATCATTTGTTAAAATTAAATATTAGAACTATAGCAACAACCCACTATAGTCAACTTAAAATATATGCTCTAACTACAGATAGAGTAAAAAATGCAGCAGTTGAATTCGATGTAGAAACATTAAGTCCTACTTATAAACTGTTAATAGGCGTTCCAGGGAAATCCAATGCCTTTGAAATATCTAAAAGATTAGGATTACAAGATTATATTATAGATTATGCTAAAAATTTAGTTTCCAAAGAGAATGTAGAGTTTGAAGATGTACTACAAGCTATAGATGAAGATAGAAGGATTATAGAAGAAAATAAATTCCAAGCGGAAAAGTTAAAATACGAAGTAGAAAAGCTTAAAGAAGAATTAAGTACAGAAAAAGAAAAAACAAAAGAAGCCAGAGAAAAAATTATTTTAAAGGCCAAAGAAGAAGCAAGGTCTATATTAAGATCTGCTAAAGACGAATCCGATAGTATAGTAAGTGAACTTAGAAAAATATCAAGTGAAGTGGAAAAAGACAGGAACAAAGAAATTCACAAGGCTCAGGAAAGACTTAAATCCAGTCTAGATGAGGTGGAAAGCTCTTTATCTGAAAATGTTTTAAATGTAAAATCTAAGGAACCACCTAAAAATTTAAAAGTAGGAGATACTGTAGAGGTTCTTTCTTTAAATCAAGTTGGGAATGTATTAGAACTACCTGATGAAAATGGTAATGTATTGGTCCAAGTTGGGATTATGAAAGTAAATGTTCATATATCCACTTTAAGACGGGCAAAGGAAGAAGAATCAGGAAAAACTCAAACAAGCACCAGAAAGATTATTAAATCTAAAGCAGCTGTTAAAAATGAAATCGATTTAAGAGGTAAGACCTTAGATGAAGCCTTACTTGATTTAGATAAATATATAGATGATATTTATATAGCTGGGCTTAAAGAAGCTTATATCATTCATGGTAAAGGTACAGGAGTACTCAGGGAAGGTATAAAAGGTTATATAAAAAGGCATAAACATATTAAATCCTTTAGGATTGGCAAATACGGAGAAGGTGGAGATGGAGTTACAGTAATGGAACTGAAATAACAGCTTGAATTATTTCGGGGTATAATGTATATTATAGATTAATAAAAGAATATTATAAATCCACTGAAAGGGAAAGTAATATATTAATTGTCTCAGCGAACTGGGTAGCTGAAAGCCAGTATAAGAGTGGTAATACGGGGTAGCTCTCGTCTCTTATTTGAGATGGGGGCATTATTTTATTAAAGGAGGTTTCAAAAAATGACAGACTTTAAAAAAGAAGCAATAGATTTAATATTCCAAGCTGAAATTGGTTTAAGTAAAGATGAAATAGAAACATTAATAGAAATTCCACCTACTTATGATATGGGGGATTATGCTTTTGCTTGCTTTAGACTAGCTAAAACTTTTAGAAAAGCACCTAATTTAATTGCAGAAGAGCTGGTAAATAAAATAGATGCAGGCCAATACTTTGAAAAGATTGAAAATGTAGGACCTTATGTTAACTTTTTTGTAAGTAGAAATAAACTAACGGAAACAGTTTTTAATAGCATAAAAGCAGAAAAGGATAAATTTGGTTCAACAGATGTAGGAGGGGGAAGAAAGGTATTAGTCGAGTTCTCGTCACCTAATATAGCTAAACCTTTCCATATAGGTCATATTAGAACCACGGTTATAGGAAATTCTTTATATAAAATTTTTAAGTTTCAAGGATTTGATACAGAGGCGCTAAACCATTTAGGAGATTATGGAACTCAATTTGGAATGCTTATAGCAGCCTATAGAAAATGGGGAGATGCAGAAACCATTGAAGCAGACCCTATAAATGAACTTTTAAAACTATATGTTAAGTTTAATGCAGAAGCTGAAAAGGATGAAAGCCTAATAGATGAAGCAAGATACTGGTTTAAAGAATTAGAAGATAAAAACGAGGAAGCTATTGAATTATGGCAATGGATAAGGGATATTAGTTTAAAAGAATTTAACAAGGTATATGATATGCTAAACATTGGTTTTGACTCCTATGCAGGGGAAAGCTTTTATTCAGACAAGATGAAAGAAGTTATTGCAGAAATGGAAGCTAAAGGATTATTAAGGGAGTCAGAAGGAGCAATTATAGTAGATTTAGAGTCTTATGATATGCCACCTGCATTGATTAAAAAAAGCGATGGTTCTAGCCTATATGCTACACGGGATATAGCTGCAGCTATATATAGGAAGGAACATTATGATTTCTATAAAAATATATATGTAGTTGCTTCCGAACAGAATCTACATTTTAAACAATGGATAAAGGTAATTGAATTAATGGGATATGACTGGGCTAAGGATTGTATCCATATACCCTTTGGAATGGTCAGCTTAGAAGATGGAGCTTTGTCCACTCGTAAAGGTAGAGTAGTATTTTTAGAAGATGTTTTAAATAAAGCAGTTGAAAGTACATTGAATATAATAAAAGAAAGAAATCCAAACCTTGAAAACAAAGAAGAAGTAGCAAAACAAGTAGGAATAGGAGCAATAATCTTCCAAGAGCTATTTAACAGTAGAATTAAGGATTATGTATTTAGTTGGGATAAAACCTTAAGCTTTGAGGGAGAAACAGGACCTTATGTTCAATACACCCATGCAAGGGCCAGCTCTTTGCTTGAAAAAGGTGAATTTAAATTAAAAGATAAGGTTGATTATACATTACTTAAAGATGAAGATGAAATAAACTTGATTAGATTATTATATAAATTCCCAGAGGCAGTATTAGATGCTACTTATAAATATGAGCCTTCGTTTATAACAAGGCATATAGTAGAAATAGCCAAAGCCTTTAATAAGTTCTATAATTCTTGTCCAATATTATCGGCAGAAGAAGATTTGAAAGAAGCAAGATTAATGCTTGTATATTGTTCTAAGATGGTAATAAAAACAGGATTAGCCCTACTTGGAATGGAAGCTCCAAATAAGATGTAGGAGTAGATATAATGAAAAGTGAGAGGATTAAGAGGCCATTAATGGCTTCTTTTTATGAAGATATTATGAGCAATAAGGGGCCTTCACATATTACAGATTTAATAGTTTTAACTATCAAATCCCTTATGCCATCTGAAAATCATGTGGAAGTAAATATAGATTATAATAGGTATGGGAAAGAGATTAAACTTTGGAAATATTATAGACATGGGGAGAACTCCTCTTTAATGAATATATTAGGTGATATGGATCCATATATATATTGGCATCATAAGGATGATACTGTTTATTTTCGCATAATGCCTATTATACTAACCAATAAAGATTATTCAATTGTTAAAAGAGAAGTAATAAAAAATATTTTATTTACAACTGGAAATATAGAAACTTTAATAGAGGGCTTGTTATTGGCTAAGCTATTATACCTCCTTATATTAGATGAAAAGGATATAATAGAAAAATTAAAGGAAGAAGTAATTGGACTTTCGCAAGTAGAATTCATAGAAGATTACAAAGAGTATTTTAGAATTCCAATTAAAAAATATAGAGGAAATTTTCCAGTGGAATTTGAACAAAACAAAATCTATGGATTAAACAATTTGAATTTATCCACATCTCAAAAGTTTGAGATGCTAAGGGATAGCATAGAAGTTGTTTTAAACAATAAGGCTGGAGAAACAAGTATAGGTAGATGTATAAAAGACTATATAGATGATAATGCCGTTGGATACTTTTTTCCAGATGATCATTATATTGAATTAAGTAAATATATTTATAATCTAAGAAAAGGAAGAATAAATCCACAAGCTTTAAAGATTGAAGAGTATATATTACCAGATGTTTTTCAATTTAATGAAGGAGAAGTTTTTTATCATTCATTATTAAACAAATCTAAGGTTATAAAAAAAGAAAAGGTAGATGATAGAATAATTGTCTTTATAAATAGCAAATCTGGCTTATATAGATTCACAAAATAGCTATAAACCTTCCGTTAACGGAAGGTTTATTTCAAATTACAAACTATTTAAACAAGGTTTTGAGGTTCACAAGATCTATTTAGGTAATCTAAAAATTCTTCTTCACTGCTCTCTGCTAGAGAAGACAATTCTTTTAGAATACTATTTTTCAAACTGATAAATCCTTCAATCTCTGTTTTAGTTCCTGTATATTCTAGGGCCTCAATTATCATTAGCATATCTTCTTTGGACATTTCTTGGATGGATATTTTATCGAATTCTCTCATTCCATAACCCCTTTCATAAAATAAATTATCTTATATAATATCTTACACTATATTCTATACTTTTTTCAAAAAACCTTCAATATCACAAAAAAAGACAAAGGTTTTTAAAAAATATAATAATAGGTTTGGAAACTATTTTAATATGAGATTAGAATAGATTATGCTATAATGGAGATAGTTTAAAAAGGAAGGTTTGGGATATGAAAACTATTTTAACTACTTTAAATTCTAAATTTATTCATTCAGCTTTAGCCATTAGATATATAAAATCTTACTCTAATGATATTCCCAATATAGAATTGATGGAATTTACCATTAATCAAAATATAGATTATATAGTAGGAGAACTATATAAGAAAAGTCCAGATATCATAGGTTTCTCTACTTATATATGGAATAGGGAAGAAACCTTAAAGATATGTGAAATCCTTAAGATTATAAATCCTCATATTAAGATAATACTAGGAGGACCAGAGGTATCCTTTGATGGAGATAAGATACTTGAACAAAATTGGTTTATAGATTTTGTTATCTATGGAGAAGGAGAAGTTACATTTAATGAATTATTAAAAACCATTATAGATAAAAAACAGGATTATAGTAATATTAATGGTTTAATATATAGAGAAGACACAAAAATAATAAAAACTCCACCTAGACCATTAATTCAAGACTTAGATTCTATACCATCACCCTATAGGGATATTGGAGATGATTTTAAAAATAAAATTGTATATTTTGAAAGCTCTAGAGGCTGTCCTTTTAACTGTCAATTTTGTCTATCCTCTACTATTAAAGGAGTTAGATATTTTGGTTTAGATAGAGTAAAAGAGGATTTAGGCAGACTTATTAATGCTAATGTAAAGCAAATAAAATTTGTAGATAGAACATTTAATGCAAATAAAAAATATGCTATGGAGATTATGAAATTTATAATGGACAAAGACCCAAAGAATATGAATTTCCACTTTGAGGTTACAGCTCATTTAGTAGATAAAGAGATGCTAGGTTTTATTAAAAAAGCTAAAGAAGGCCTATTTCAATTTGAAATAGGGGTTCAATCTACTAATAGTAAGACTATAGAGGCCATAGGCAGAACTACAAATTTTGAGAAACTAAAACAAGTGACAGAAAGGATAAAAAGTTTTAACAATATACATCAACATCTGGATTTAATTGCAGGGCTTCCTTATGAAGAGTATAGTAGCTTTAAAAAATCTTTTAATGATGTATATGAGATAAAACCTGATAAGCTACAATTAGGCTTTCTAAAGCTTCTAAAAGGTTCAGGATTAAGGGACAAAAAATCCGAATATGGATTTAAGTTTTTAGATGTACCACCCTATGAAGTACTGGAAACTGACCATATAAAATATGAAGAAATATTAAGATTAAAAGGCATAGAAGATCTAGTAGAAAAATACTATAATGAAGGATATTTTAAAAATTCTTTAGACTATATAATCAAAAAAAGGTATAATACACCTTTTGACTTCTTTGAAGATTTATTAGAATATTGGGAAGGAAAGAAGTACCATACCATATCCCATAGTAGAAATAGTCTATACCAAATATTGTTTGATTTTTATAAAGAAAGGTCTTTTAAAGACTTAAATATTTTAAATGAAGTTATTAAATATGACTATATTTATAACAACAAAAACCCTAATATTCCTAGGTTCCTAGAAAGAACTGATGTTAGCTTTATCCAAAGGAATAAACATGATATATTGAAAAATGAGAATCTACTAAAGGATTGTTTAATTAAATATAAAAACAAACCTACTAAACAAATTATTAATAAGATCCATATTGAAGCATTTGAAATCGACATACTAAAGTTAATTCAGAACAACTATAGACTAGAAGATGAAAGAGTTAATAAAACCTATATCTTATTTGATTATAAGGATGGACCTATAGAAAGATCTACAACTTACAATATAGACAAGTATATATTAGAGGAGTGATTAAGTTTGGACATATTACAGGATATCTTTATGATAAACAAAACTACTATAAAAAAAAGCATAAAAAGTTTTAAAAAAAATTGGATAATAATATTTACAGGACTAGTTTATACTATTTTGAATATGGCTATGTTATTGATCTTAGGCACATTTTTTAGAGGAATATTGTTTATTTTAGCAGGGTTTATCATAGCCGTTGTTAGCAGTAGCCTAATATCCAATTATTTATATCTGTTATTTAATATAATCAACTATGACAGAATAACTATGGATGATTTTAAGGATGGGTTTAAATATTTTTTAAGGAAGATATATGGAATATTCTTTATAGCTTGGATAGGAAGTTATTTTTTATCTATGATTGGGGGAATGGCAGGAACCAATGCAGCACTTTTGAGTAGGGTAATTAGTATAGTTATACTAATAGCTTTAAACCCGTTGCCAGAGACTATTTATCAAAAAAACTATTCTTCTTTTGAAAGTATTAAATATGCATTTGAATTTATGAAAGAAAATTGGTTTAATTGGATGTTACCAAATATTATATTTTATTTTTTACTTTATTTGATAACAAACACCCTGTTGTTGGATGTTTTTACAACTCATTTAGATTTTAATTTTAGCTTTACTATTAAAGGTATAGTCCTATATTTTTTAGGTCAAACTTTATTTTCTTTTATAATGATATATAGGGGCCATCTATTTAAACTATTAAGTACAAGTACAAGAAGAAAAAGGATGTATATGAATAAATTTTACAATTAGAAGGTGATAGTATGGATACTGTAAATCAATATTTTTTACGGAAAGCCCAAAAGGTTTCCTTTATAGAGCTTAAAAAGGGATCTCATATAAAAATAAAAGACTATATTGTTAAGGATGATGTTCCTTTACCTATAGTTACAGATACCTTAATAAAAGAAATAAAAAATGGAAGGAATCATGAAGAAATCAACATGTCCCATGTACTAGAAGGAATTATATATATCTTAGGAATTGATTGGGATTTTAAATATAAGGAAGAATATAAGAGCATACTCTACAACTACAATTCTAAAATTGAAGAGTATATCCTCTATAGAGGATTTAAACATATTCAAAATAAAAACCAAGAAGATGGAGCTATCTTTTTCAGAGCATTAACCAATATAAATAATGAAAACGCTGAAGGGATATTTAATTATGCCCTATGTTTGGAAAATATCTTTCAAGATTTTATGAAAAAAGGTAAAGAAGAAAATGCAAAAGAATTTTTAATAGAATCTACAAATCAATTAGAAACTATTTTGGATATTTCTCCAGACTTTCCTTTAGCTTATTATAAATTAGGATATCATTATAAATACTACGAACAGTTTTTAAAGGCTAAATTAATATGGGAAAGATATATAAGGCAGGACAAGGATCAGGAAAGGCTTCAGGAGGTAAGGAATGAGTTAGAGCTTATAACAGATGATGTGGATTTTGAACAAGGATTGAACCATTTAACCTATGGTGAATATGAATTAGCCTTAGAGAAGTTTTTAAGATTAGTTTCCAAGCATCAGAAATGGTGGAACATCCTTTATTTAACAGGTCTAGCCTATAAGGGGATGGGAGAATATGAAAAAGCCATAGACTATTTTTATGAAGCCTTAGAATTGGGAGGGAAGGATATCAATGTTTATAATGAATTAGGCATATGTCTATTTGGAATTGGGGACATAAATGAAGCCATAAAAATATTCAATGAAGGTATAAATTTAGACCATAATGATTACAAAATAATATTTAATAGAGGTATAGCTTATTTGAAACTAGGTCTATTTGAAGAGGCTATAGAGGATATTAATAGGGCTTATAAATTAAATCCTAATGATATGGTGGTAAAAAAGCAAATGGAGCAATTAAAAAAGTTTGAAGAAGATATATAGAAAAACAATATAAAAAAAGCAAAACAGTGAGAAAAGATAAGATATTGTAAGAGAAACGGCAGCAAGGGAGAATATTTAATAGGATTATCCTTTTTTAAGGATTGAATACTAAATGGAAATATGTTAGATTATTAAATGTCGTCAACAAAGCTGATGACACAGGAAAATGGAAACAAAATAAAATTTTTAGAAGTATTGACAAAAACATTTTAATGTGCTATATTATTAAAGCACAACAAAAGAACCTAGACAACTAAACAGTGTGAAGTACTTTGAGCAAGATTCGATTTTAAATCGAAGACATTAAAATGAGAACAGGCAAACTTTTTTATGAGAGTTTGATCCTGGCTCAGGACGAACGCTGGCGGCGTGCATAACACATGCAAGTCGAGCG
>JAAZMG010000283.1 GCA_012798935.1 Tissierellia bacterium
GTTGATTATCATAAAACTTCCTTCTTACTAAGAATCTTATTATATGTTTATTCAATATTAAATGTTAGAATCCTTCTAAAATTATATGATTTTTTCTTAAATAAATGTTAAATAATTAACTGGCATTATGGTATCTATTATATATAGAAGAGAAATCCTCAAGCTGATGAGGATTTTGAAAAGAGTCTAAGAAAACTAATAGATTATCTTAGATTTCAAGTTTAGTTAGATTCATACTTCTTAATGGCAGTATTAGGCATTATATCGTTTGTAGGATATAACAGACAAAAATCCACAGAGAATAAAAAATAATCTATTTAGGGATAAATTTCTATTTCTTTATAAAAACTTTTGCTTTTTATATGTCTATTAATTTCTATACCATTATAATCATCAAAACATATTCAATAAATAAAAACCTTCAAAACTAAAAACATCTAACCTTTTAAGGTTAGATGTTTTTAGTTTATATATCTACAATAACTATTCGATTGTTTTTCAATGATTTTTTTACATCTATTATCCTCTGATTTTCTGAGCCTCTAAACTTCAATAATAAGCTTTTTTTATCTATATCAAATTTTCCATCTATCAAAATATCCGTTGCATATAATAATTCTTTCCATCCATTGTTTATATCTATTTCGTTTATTATTTCTTCAAAAGTATATCCTGTGTAAGTCACCACATTTAAACCTATGTCTTTTATCTTATTAGCTAAAATAGCACATACTCGTCCTTGGTGGAAAGGGTCTCCTCCACTTAAAGTTATTCCATCTAATAGAGGATCCTTCTTTACCATTTCGACTATATTATCAATTTCTATATAGTATCCTTCACTAAAAGAATGGGTATCTGGATTATGACATCCTATACAATTATGAACACAACCCTGGACAAAGATCACAAGCCTAATTCCTGGCCCATCTACTATAGATTCCTTTACAATTCCTGCTATTTTAATTTGTTCTTCCATATAAACACCTCTTATTTATAGGAGCAGGAAAAGTGTTTTACCCTATCCCCTTCTTCTGCTCTTTTTGCATCGTTAAATCTATCCAAAGTTCCAACTAAATACCCAGTAATTCGTCTAATCCTGTCAAATTTAATATCTCCCTCTTCCCTGCCACATTTAGGACAGGTATCTCCAATAATCCCAGTATATCCACATACTGGGTCCCTATCTACAGGATGGTTTATGGAGCCATAGCCAACTCCAGCCTCTTTCATGGCTTTAACTACCTTTTCAAATGCATCTAAATTTTGAGTCGGATCTCCGTCCAATTCAATATAGGTTATATGTCCTGCATTGGTTAATTCATGATATGGAGCTTCAATATTTATCTTTTCAAAGGCTGTAAGTTCATAGTATACAGGTACATGGAAACTATTGGTATAATATTCTCTATCCGTTACCCCTTTAATGTTTCCGTACAATTCTCTATCCATTTTTACAAATCTACCAGCAGTTCCCTCTGCAGGAGTTCCTAATAAGGTAAAATTCATCTTAAATTGTCTGCTGGCTTCATCCATTCTCTTTCTCATATGGCCTATAATGTCTAATCCAAGTTTTTGAGATTCACCACTTTCTCCATGATGAGCCCCTGTTAAGGCCTTTAGACACTCTGCCAATCCAATAAAGCCCATTGATAAAGTACCATGCTTTAATACTTCCCTTACATAATCATCTTTATCTAGTTTATCAGAATCAATCCATATGCCTTGCCCCATTAGAAACGGGAAATTATGGGCTTTTTTATTTGCTTGAATTTCAAATCTCTCTATTAATTGCTCAATGGTTAAATTTATAATATTATCTAAGTCCTTATAAAATCCATCTATATTTCCTTGATTGTTAATCCCTAGTCTTGGCAAGTTTATAGTAGTAAAACTTAAATTACCTCTCCCATTCACTATTTCTCTTGACGAATCATAAACATTCCCTATAACTCTGGTTCTACAACCCATATAAGCAATTTCAGTTTCTGGATGACCTTCTTTATAGTATTTTAAATTATATGGTGCGTCTATAAAGGAAAAGTTAGGAAATAACCTTTTAGCACTTACTCTGCAAGCTAGTTTAAATAAATCATAATTTGGATCACCATCGTTATAATTTATTCCTTCTTTTACTTTAAAAATTTGAATAGGAAATATAGGTGTTTCTCCATTGCCTAATCCTGCTTCAGTAGACAATAGTAGATTTCTCATAACCATTCTTCCTTCTATAGAAGTATCTGTGCCATAATTAATAGAACTAAAAGGTATCTGGGCTCCCGCTCTTGAATGCATTGTATTTAAATTATGAATTAAAGCTTCCATAGCTTGGTATGTTTTTCTATCTGTATCCTTATATGCATTTTTTTGTGCAAAGTTTTGAACTTTTTCAACCATCTCTCTATCATCTAAAAGTTCATTTAAATATTCTGCTTCTTTTTTCATATACTCATCCGCATTGCTTAAAGTAGGAACAAGATCATATTCTTTTTCTAAAACTTTAAATATATTATTTAGATTATCAGTTAAGTCTACATCGTCAATTAATAATTCAATACTTTTAAGTAAGTTTTGCCTGTAAGCTTTCTTGTAGGTTTTCTTGACACCTAAAGCCATTCCATAATCAAAATTTGGTATACTTTGCCCACCATGTTGATCATTTTGATTAGATTGTATGGCTATACAGGCTAATGCAGAGTAGCTTCTAATATCGTTAGGTTCTCTTAAATATCCATGTCCCGTACTAAATCCATCCTTAAATAATTTTATAATATCAATTTGACAACAAGTAGTTGTTAATGTTAAGAAATCTAAATCATGAATATGGAAATCTCCATTTTTATGAGCCTTTGAATGAGCCGGATTTAATACAAATAAATCATAGAATTGCTTTGCTCCTTCAGATCCATATTTAAGCATAGTTCCCATAGCTGTATTTCCATCTATATTAGCATTTTCTCTTTTTATATCTACATCTTTAGCATCTTTAAAGGTTAAATCCTCATATACCTTCATTAACCTTGTATCCATTTCCCTAACCCTTGTTCTCTCAGCTCTGTATAATATGTATTCTTTAGCGGTTTTAGCATGTCCATTTTCTATAAGAACTTTCTCTACAATATCTTGTATATCTTCAACCCCTGGTATTTCACTTTTAAACTTTTTATCTAAAATCATTGTTACCTCTTCAGCTAGTTTAAGGGCTGTATCATAATTCTGCCCTCCTGCTGCTTGGGCCGCCTTATATATAGCATTTGCAATTTTTTCTATATTAAAAGGTACCTCCCTGCCATCCCTTTTCATAATCTTAGTAATCATTCTTCACCCTCCAATTACGTAAATTTTACAATATGTTGTCCTTATATAGTATCAAACCTCTATATGTAGTGTCAATAGATTAAAGTATCAAAAATAACTATCCACGATTTTTGACTTATTATTTAATATGGTATATATTCATTGCAGGAGCTTTTTAGCAAACAATAACTATTATATTAAAATTCCTTACCTAAATCAAATAAAAAGGAGAGATAATTTGAAGGCAATAATTTTTGATATGGATGGGGTTATTATTGATAGTGAACCATTACATCTTGAACTAGAAAAGAAGTTACTCGAAGAATTAGGCGGCAAAATTACTCCAGAAGAACTTCAAGATTTTGTAGGTACAACAGATTATTATATGTGGAGTACATTTAAAAATAAATTTAATATAAAAAATTCTATTGAAGAGATGATTGCAATGAAAAAAGAAAGATTCCTTCAAAATATTCATAAAATTAGCCTTGTTGATAATTTTGAAGAATTTATGTTAACTGTTCATAGTAAAGGTTATTTATTAGGATTGGCTTCATCTAACAATAGAAAAGCTGTTAATTCGATAATTAAAAAATTCAATTTAGACAAATATTTAGAATTTATAATAAGTGGTGAGGAAGTATCTAAAGGGAAACCAGATCCAGAAATATTTTTAACAGCTGCTAATAAGATGAATGTTAAGCCTCATGAATGTTTGGTTATAGAAGATGCTACTAATGGTGTAAAAGCTGCAAAATCTGCAGGTATGAAATGCATTGGTCTTAAAAACCCTAATTCAGGAAACCAAGATTTATCCCAAGCAGATTTAATTATAGATAATTTCAATGAATTAACTTTAGAAACTATAAGTAAATTATTTTAGTAATAACTTTCTTTTTCGGTGCCTGGCACCAAAAAAGAAAGTTGTTTGTAATATATCTTATTCATTTAAATTTATGTGGCAATATCCTCCTGGGTTTTTCTTTA
>JAAZMG010000041.1 GCA_012798935.1 Tissierellia bacterium
ATAAACCTTATAACCACATAATTATCTTCTATATTAATTATATCACACCATTATTATATTGTCAACCATGCTTGTGATACTTTGACAATATAATATGGTTATGGTATAATTAAAGTTGGAGGTGTATACATATTAAAATTAAAATTATAGATTCCATAATGGGGATGGGAAAAACAACATACGCAATAGAAGTAATCAAATCTAATCCGCAAAATAAATACATTTATATCACCCCATACTTAGATGAAATAAAAAGAGTAAGGTCTGCTACACACGATTACAACAGAATGTATGAACCTTTATACAAAGGCAGTAGTAAGCAAGACAACTTACATAACTTATTAAGAGAGGGTAAGAATATCTGTTCTACACATGCACTATTCCAAAGATCAAATGATACTACGCGAGAAGCACTTAAAGCTAATAATTACACATTGATACTAGATGAAGTTATGAATGTAGTTGAAGAACTTGATAACTTTACTAAACATGACCTGGATACAATCTTGTCTGATAATCTTGCATATATAGAAGATGATTATTTGTTATGGAACCAAGATAAAATAAATTACAATGGAAGATATAATGATATAAAATACATGGCTATTAACAAAAATCTTATATGTATCAATAATAAAGTGCTGTACTGGAATTTTCCAGTAGACATATTTAATTATTTCAAGGAAGTATATATATTAACCTATAAGTTCGATTGTCAAATTCAAAAGTATTATTATGATTTTCATGGAGTTAAATATGAAAAATATCAAATTATAGATGGTGAATTACTACCATACCAAAAAGATAGAGACATCGATATCATAAAAGGCATATCCAATCTTATTGATATATACGAAGGAAACCTTAACTTAATAGGAGACAATTATTATGCTTTATCTCTGTCTTGGTATGAAAAAGATGATGGTCCAGAATCTAATGGTACATTAAAAGGTATATTACAAAATAATATATATAACTGGTTCAATAATGTGAATAGGGGGGTTAAAGCTAGAGATAGACTATGGACTACTTTTAAGGATTATAAACATAGCCTAAAAGGTAAGGGATATACAAATAGGTTTATATCATTAAACACCAGAGCGACAAATGAATACAAAAACACATATGTATTAGCTTACTGTGTCAATAGATTTGTTAAGCCGATCATATCTCAATTTTTCACCAACAGAAACATAACCATTAACCAAGATGAATACGCTCTTCTTGAAATGCTACAATGGATATGGAGAAGTAGAGTAAGAGAAGGAAAGGCTATACATATATACATCCCTAGTAAAAGAATGAGAAATCTATTACTAGGCTACTTAGGAAAATAACAATATAATGCTACAACCTTAAATTCTACAACCTTTTTTTGAAAAAAAGTTGTAGAATAACGGTAAAATGCGGGTTACAGCGTTTCTATTTAAGTGGGTATATTTACTCATAATGCATAAATATACAATTATATACATTTACGTTACAACTAAGTCCAGTTCAAAAGTTGTAGAATGAAAAATAAAGTCAGTAATACCAAGGGTTCTAGGAGTTGTCCCATAAGGGAAAAGATAAAGAAGTTGTAAATATAATTATACATAAAAAATGAATAATTATCAAAAGGTATTTAGTATAAGTATATATAAATTATATATAGTATTAATAAATAAGGTATTGAATTTAATTATAGGTGATGGGGTGAAAATCTCAATCATACTTTTGTACCTTCCTTTCCCCAGCTGGGCTAACGCCTGCTAGTAAAGGAAGGCCTTGCTCTATGGTACATGTGCTAGATGTATCATAATGAGTAAAAAAAAGCAGACCACATTTAAGTGTCTGCTTTTTTATTATTTAAATATATAAGTATAGGGGTGTATAATAGTATTCGTGATAATATCTTCCCTTTTGCAAGAGAGAAAGATACATACGTTCTTTTCGTGGGTAGTATTTTA
>JAAZMG010000284.1 GCA_012798935.1 Tissierellia bacterium
GAGGATTATTCTCTATATTTTTTTGTTTTTGTCCTACAATTATTTTATACTAAGGCAAATAGGGTAATGCCAATTAATTTCCTTTCCCTTTCCTAAATATTAACATCTAAGTATATACCAAGCTGCCTGCCTTTCTACATCTATAACCTTTACGTCATTAAAATATTGTTCCATTAGGGACCTATTTTGATTATAATCATAAAATATTATATTTCCTTTTTATATCCTGCATAATTCCCTATACATATCTATTCTTTCTTTTGGTTTTAGTCTATGAATTACATAGGACAGAGCTTCTGTTCCACAACCTAAATCTAATATCCTTTTATATTTAGTAATATCTATTTCGTTTTGAACCTTATTTAATATTTTTTTATAATATCTTGCTTGGAGGGGCAGTTTCTAACACAAAGGACGGCTTTTTTAAATATTGAGTACATAAACGTGCTAATATATCGTCTATACCGTCAATAGGTTAGTATTTCCTGTTATGCAAAAATTCAATATAGCATAATCCTTAAACTAAGCTGATTATACAAACATACCACCAGCGCCGCATGCGGGATCGGAAATTTTCCCTTAAAGAATATATTAAAAAATATAAAAAAGCTAGCCATAAGGTAGTAGCTAGTTTTTTATATTTATTATCCTTGTTCCTTTCATATTGCATTAATAGCAATAGAATATATAGTCCTATTAATTTATTTTCTAGTACAAATTCTTTATCTATTTCTCATGCCCTTAAAATATTATATTCATGCCAGACTGCCAAGATTACCCAAATACCTCCCTAAGAATCGACTTCATATTTCCAAGAACTATATCCTTATTTACTTCACTAGTAGATAAACCTGAAACTATATCCATAATTTTCCTAGCCTTCTTCTCTTCCCCTTGTGATACTTGAATATCAAACATTGTACAATAACAATATACTTTATAATCCCTATCTTCCCCGGTTTCCCCTAATAAAGGTAAAACTTTTTCACAGTAATAAAGGGTTTTTTCTTTATCTCTTGCAAAATCATGGATACCCATTAATCTATCCAAGGTTTTGATGGTTTCCCCTTCTATTTCAATTAGATTTTCAAAAATTAATTTAGCTTTATCAAAACAGTTGAGAAAAAATAAAGCATCTCCAATATAAAATAATAAATCGGGAGTTTCCTTAATTAATCTTGCAGTATTATAATATTTTAATACCTCTAATAAATTTCCACTTTCAAAAAAACATTTATGTCCCTCTTCAACTAAGTCCTCAAAGTCTAAAACAGTATCCTCCCTTATTACCTCATTTAGCATTTCATCAGTATAAACAATATTGGTATATTCACCATTGTAATTTTCTATATAATCAATTACCTTTGGTATTAAAATATCTTGAGCAAATTTAGATTCAGCATACCAAATATTAGATCTGCCCATTCCCATACCTGTACCAGCAGCAGAAGCTCTTTCTATAGGAAAAGTTCTTTGTTCTTCTGGAAGCAAGTAGCAGCCCTTTGCAGGAGCCTTGATTCTATAATACAAATCACGGTTGTGATCGGTAAAAGCCCTTTCATATTGATCTTCCCTATATACTGTGGCATTTTTATACCATCCAACAATTCTAGTTTCGCCATTTTCATTGGTGGCTACCCAAATAACCAGTACATCATCTACAGAGGGTTGATTACTAGCCACTCCCTCAAAATGTTTTTCCAAGGCCATATTACCATATAGCATCACATATCCATAGCAATCGCCATTATAATCTTGAAAATTATAGCTTTCTCCTCCATCTTCATTTTCTTTTATATAGGAACCACCATTAATAGGCTTGTCTTCTTCAGTAGTTCCTAAATAGTATTTCATCCAAGCTATATTACAGAAAAGTATTTTCATATTCCTCTCCTCCTACCATTCAAATTTATATTCATCAATACCATAATCCAAAAACCTATTATGCTCAGTATAATCAGGATATTTATGTTCCTGCCTATAAAACTCCCTATCGTGATACCAGTAGTCCCTATGTAGTAATTCATGATATATGACAAATTTCACAGTTTCTCGTGGTGCATCAGGAGAATTAAGCAGACAGTTGATTCTAATTCTTCCCCCTACAAAATATTTTCCATAGAAACTCTTATATGGCTTATCTGTCCATTCTATAGATTGAATTCCTTCATATTCTCCATCAAACATTTCATCTACTACTTCATTATATAATTCTTGAAGATCGTAAGTAGCTTCCAATCTAAAGGGTATTAATTCAATGGGTATTTCTTCAATTGTAGAGGAAACAGGTCTTATGCCCCTATCATATCTAATACAATCCATAATTCTATTATAATAGCTATTATAATCCCCATAAATATCCTCTATTATATTCTTATATTGATCAAAAATTTTGATAATTTCATCTTCTAAATCTGCTAATCCTACATTTTGCTCCTTAAAATTTGCAACTAATATAATTGGATCTATATTATTTCGTTCTTCAAAAGTAAATAGCTGAGGAAATTCATTACTTTCCTGCCAATTATCTAAAAATAGTTTTAATTCATCTGTATTCGGTGGCATTTCAAATCCCCCAAAATATTGATTAATTAATTTATTTTCATCCATATTGAAATTATTAAACTTTCCATCTAAATCTTCTTTTAATTTTTTAAATCCAGGTAATTGTTCCTCAAATACAAGCATTTTATAATCTTCACCTTCATTATCTACAAGGGGATACCAACCTGCTGGCAATGTTAAAGTCTTTACTATTGACTTTTCTCCCTCAAAATTTATACCTGAATATATATCTCCTACTAAATCCCAAGGTATTCTATCTATGATAATTTCTCTATATTCTCTAGTACCAGGTCCTTCTGCTACAACATCTTCATCTACCAGCCATTTTGGATTTAGCCATTTATTAAATATATCCCATTTATCATTGAAATCCACTATTATAGCTTCATCCGTCCCTCCTGCCAATCTCCCCCGCATACCCCTCCCTATCATTTGCATTAGTAGTCCTTCACTTTGAGTGGGCCGAGTTAAAAATATGGTCTGTATATCTGGCACATCGCTGCCTTCAGTTAAAATATTTATGTTTACTAATACATCTATTTCATTTTCTTTAAATCGTCTAATTTTCTCTTCATTATCACTATTTCCAGAATAGATATAATCACATTTAATCCCTGCTTTTTGTAAATCGTTACAAAGTGTATAACAATGGATTCCATTTAATGCAAAAATAAGGGTCTTAC
>JAAZMG010000285.1 GCA_012798935.1 Tissierellia bacterium
AAAAAATTATAGGTAGCTCTATTTATTTCACCTTTAATGGGAATTACATACACATCCCCAGTATTTTCTGAAAAAACAATACTATTTAATAATATAAGGATTAAAAAAGTTAAAAACAAGACTTTTGTTTTTTTCAATACGTTCACCCCCCTATTACTATTATATTATTACCCTAAAGTTTATACAATAAAAAATAAAACTTGGAAATAAAAACCTGGGTTTGGACCCAGGTTTTCATTTTATTTTAACATACTTCTTACTATTTTATTAACTGCATTGCCATCAGCTCTACCCTTTACCTTTGGCATTACAGATTTCATCACTAATCCTATATCCTTCATGGATTTTGCGTCTACTTCATCTATGGTTTCTGCGACTATTTTTTCTAATTCTTCTTCTGTAAATTGTTCAGGTAAATAATCAAGTAATATTTCAATTTCCTTTTTAGTTATGTCAACTAGGTCTTGCCGTTCCCCTTTTTTAAAATCTTCAATTGCATTATTTCTCTCTTTTAATTGTTTGGATATTATTTCTAATATTCTTTCATCATCTATTTCGACTCTTTCATCAACTTCTATTTGTTTTATAGCTGCTCTTACCATAGTAATAGTATTTTTCCTGACAGTATCTTTGTTTCTCATGGAAGTCTTTAAATCTTCCATAAGTTTTTTCTTAAGGGACATAAATTCACCTTCTTTATCTATATCTTGATTTTTTTCTTCTAGCTGCCTCAGATTTCTTTTTACGCCTTACGCTTGGTTTTTCATAATGCTCTCTTTTCCTAGCCTCGGAAAGAATACCGGAACGGGCACATTGCCTTTTAAATCTTCTCAGTGCATTGTCAAGAGATTCGTTCTCTCCAACCTTTATTTCTGACATCGACTTCTCCCTCCCCTCTTCCACTGCAAGAGTACTCCAATACTATACTTGGTAAATGGAATACGACACTAAATAATTATACATTAAGTCTAGGTTTTCTGCAACTAATTTTTAACCTGGTGGCCATGAAAATTTACGATCTGCTAAAACGTGGAAATGTATATGAGGGACAGTCTGTCCTCCAAATTCACCGCAGTTATTAACAATTCTATATCCATCTTCTGCAATTTCTAGCTCTTTGGCTAGCCTAGCTATAACAATATATATATGGCTTATTAAATGGCAATTGTTATTATTTATATTATTTGCTGATTCTATATGCTCCTTAGGTATTACTAAAAAATGAATCGGCGCTTGAGGATTAACATCATTGAAGGCGACTACTTTATCATCTTCATATATAATATCACTGGATATTTGTCCCTTTCCAATTTTACAAAAAATGCAATCTTCCACCTTCTCACCCCCTCCACATCCTTGTATATAATATATTCTATAAAAAAACTATAATTCCTCTATTTTTCCTATTAAAATATCATTTTCTTTTTTTATAATTTTTACAGGAAGTATTTTGCCTCTAATATCTTTGGAAGTTTCAGATTTTACCCTAATATAATTTGTTGTATATCCTTCTGCAAAACCTGATTCCTCTTTGCTTTCTTCTTCAAATAAAACCTCCATAGTTTTGCCAATAAAGTTATTATTAAAGCCCTTCATTAGTTCTTCTCCTAATGATATTAGTTTTTCACTACGAAAATGCTTAACATTGCCATGAACTTGTTCCTTAAATTTACTTGCTGGAGTTCCCTTTCTTGGGGAATACTTGAATACATGAATTCGAGAAAAGCCAATTTCCTTTACAAAATTATAGGTTTCTTCAAATTCCTTTTTTGTCTCTCCTGGAAATCCTACTATTATATCCGTTGTGATTCCAGTATCTGGTAGGTATTTTCTTATTAGTTTCACTATATCTTTATACTGGGAAGTAGTATATTTTCTATTCATTCTATTTAATACTGTGTCACTTCCACTTTGTAATGATAGATGAAAATGATCGCATACTTCTTTTATATCTATTATCTTTTTCATAAATTCCTCATTTATCAATGTAGGTTCTATGGAACTTAGACGTATTCTTTCTATTCCTTCTATCTTACTTACTCCCTCTATTACATTTAATAAATTTATATTATTTAAATCCTTACCATAAGAAGCTACATGTATACCAGTTAAAATTATTTCTTTAAACCCAGCTTTAGATAATCTTTCCGTTTCCTTTATAATATCTTCTAATGCCCTACTTCTAATAGGACCTCTTGCATAGGGTATAATACAGTAACTACAAAATTGATTACAACCCTCTTGGATTTTTATATAGGCTCTGGTTTTAGATTTTAAATCCACTATATTTAAATCTTCAAAATCCTTATAACCTTTTATATTTTTTACTATATTTATTTTCTTGTTCTTAATTTTCGCCTCTTCACAAAGATCTACTATTTTTTCCCTATCTGTTGTACCTATAACAATATCTACACCTTCTATGTCCTCTACCTCATCTGGGGCTACCTGAGAATAACAACCTACTACTACAACTATTGAATCCTTATTTGTCCTCTTAGCTCTCCTTATAAATTGTCTCGATTTTCTATCACTTAAATTGGTTACTGTACATGTGTTTATCACATATATATCTGCTTTTTGATCACTATCAACTATCTTATATCCTCTTTTTTGAAATATTTCTTCCATAGCTTCAGTTTCATATTGATTTACTTTACAACCCAATGTATAAAAAGCTACCTTATTCATCTTACCACCCCTAAGTCTCCAAGCTCATATAGTGTAATAGATGCCACTACTAGTCCGGCTGTTTCCGTCCTAAGAATTCTTGGTCCTAAAGTAACAATTTGTCCACCAATATCCTTTAACATATTCACTTCTTCTTCTGTAAAGCCACCCTCTGGTCCAATAATTATATTAATTCTCCCTTCTGCTACATTTTTTAAAGATTCTTTTAATCCATAGGACTTTTCCATTTCATAGGGAACTATTATGTTTTTCTCACCTTTCAAAAACTCTATCATTTCACCGAAGCTAATAATGTCATTGACTACTGGCAATAAATCCCTCTTGCTTTGTTTTGAGGCTTCTTCTGCAATGCTATTCCATCTTTTAATTTTATTTTGTTCTTTCTTCTTGTCTTTTATTCTAACAATAGTCCTATCGGTAATAAGGGGATAGACTTCTTTTACACCTATCTCCGTTGCTTTTTGTATAATATATTCCATCTTACTACCCTTAGCTATACCTTGATACAGGGCTATATGAACTGGAGGTTCACTTTTGCCTTTAGAAGCACTTACAATCAAAGCCTTTACCATATCGGGTCTTATTTCTAATATTTCAGAAATATATAACTGTCCTTCGCAAACAAGTTCTATTTTATCTTTAGGTTTCAACCTTAAAACATTTTTAATATGTTTTACATCTTTTCCTATAATTTGAATTTCACCATCTATTATTTGTTCTCTATCTATAAAAAATCTATTCATAATATTCCGCCTTATTCTATAGTAGATACTATAGATACCCATTCACCCATAACCTTAGTATCTAAAACTTTAAATCCATTTTCAATTAATCTCTTCTCTACTATATCTACTTTTTCAATAATAATTCCTGAAGCAATGAATATTCCTCCCCTTTTTAAATAATCCTTAAGAGAGTCTATCATATCAGCAATTACTTCTGCTATAATATTGGATACAATAATATCGGCTTTTCCGTGGACCACATCTAACAGATTACCTTGTTTTATTTCAATTAAATCCTCAACTTTATTCAATATAATGTTTTCTTTAGATACCCTAGTACATAGTTCATCCAAATCTACTCCTATAACCTTTTTTGCACCTAATTTTACCGCCACAATGCTAAGTATTCCACTTCCACATCCTATATCATATACTATATCATTTTCTTTTACATAGTTCTCTAAAGCTTCTATACACATAGTAGTTGTTTCATGGGTTCCTGTACCAAAGGCCATTCCAGGATCTAATTCAATGACGATTTCCCCATCTGTTTTCTCATAATCTTCCCAGGTAGGCTTTATGACTATTTCTTCCCCTATTTTAATAGGTTTATAATACTTTTTCCATGCTTCTGCCCAATCCTTTTCATATACTTCTGTTATGGTGACCTCCCCTAAACTTTTATTTAAATTACCAGGAGGATTTTTTTCAATATTATCCCTTATAAGCTCTATCTTATCTATTAGATCTTCACTCTCTGGAAAATAGCCTTTTATTATCACTTCCTCATAATCCTGTTTTATAAGATTAGGGTCTATAAAGTCCCAATCCTCTTCTGATTGTTGGAATGCTATTATATCCTTAGGATCTTCTATGGCTAATCCTGTAACTCCTAAATCATACATTATATTTGTAACCATTTCTTCCGCTTCCGTTGTGGTTTTAATTTGAACTTCAGTCCATTTCACAGCCTTCACATCCTTTTTCAAATCTGAAGATATTATACCCTAAATTTAGTATAAATACCATATCCTCGAAAAAACAACCACTCTAATAACGAGTGATCGCTTAATTTCCAAAAGCATCTTTCATTTTGCCAAAAAATCCTTTTTTGCCCTCCTTATGATCTTCTCCACTTTCTTTGGCAAATTGTTTTAATAACTCTTTTTGTTTTTCTGTTAACTTTTTAGGTACTTCTACTTTTACTTTAAAGTATATATCACCTTTTCCTACACCTCTTACATTTGGTACTCCTTTATTTTTAAGTCTAAATTGAGTTCCTGTCTGAGTACCTTCAGGAATTTTATGTTTAATTGTCCCATCCAATGTAGGTACTTCAATTTCTGCTCCGAGGGTTGCTTCTACAAAAGATATAGGAACTGTAAAGTATATGTTATTTCCTTTTCTTTTAAATATATCATGCTCTTTTACAGTTATATAGATAAATAGATCTCCTGATGGTCCACCTCTTTCCCCTGCTTCTCCTTCACCTTGTATTGATATAATAGAGCCAGTATCAACGCCAGCGGGGACTTTTACTTTTATCCTTTTATTTTTAATTTCCTTTCCTGTACCTGAACAATTAGTGCATTTTTCTTTAATAATTTCTCCCGTGCCGCCACATTCATCACAGGTAGCTACTCTGACGAATTGACCGAAAGGGCTTTGTTGAGCATATCTAACTTCCCCTGACCCATTACATTTACTGCATGTCTCTTTACTACTTCCTGGTTTTACCCCTGTACCATCACAGGTTTCACAATTTTCCGATTTTCTAATTTGTATCTCCTTTTCTATTCCAAAAACTGCATCCTTAAAATCTAAATTTAAGTTATATCTTAAATCTGCTCCTTTAACTGGCCCCCTTCTTCTTGAAGAAGATTGACCATAGCCGCCATCAAATCCACCACCAAATATGTCAAATATATCGTCAAATATATCTCCAAATCCACCAAAATCCTGATTGTATCCTCCTTGCCCATTTACTCCTGCATGCCCAAAGGTATCATATTTTCTTCTTTTGTCTGGATCGCTCAATACTTCATAGGCCTCATTTATTTCCTTAAATTTTTGTTCAGCTTCTTTATCATTGGGATTTAAGTCAGGATGATATTTTTTTGCCAAAGTTCTAAATGAAGATTTTATTTCATCTTGACTGGCATCTTTTGATACATTAAGTATTTCATAGTAATCTCTCAATCCATACACCTACCTTCAATATATAACTTTTGTATGTCTTTTCAAAAATCAAAGCTAAATCCAAGGGATTTAGCTTTGACCTTGCAAAAATTTATTCATCATCATCCATTACTTCATAATCTGCATCTACTACATCTTCCTCATCTTTGTCTCCTTCAGCTGGCCCGGCATCTTGACCTTGAGTTTGTTCATACATTTTTTGGGATATACTATAAAATTCTTGAGTCAGCTCTTCTGTCTTTGTTTTAATCTCTTCTATATTATCCCCTTCCAATGCCTTCTTCAACCCATCTAATTTGCTTTGAACTTTCGACTTTTCATCTTCGGAAATCTTTCCTTCTAACTCTTTTAAAGTGTTTTCAGTTTGGTAAACTATTGAATCCGCATTATTTCTTACTTCAATAGCTTCTTTTTTCTTCTTATCTTCTTCAGCAAATTTTTCTGCTTCCTTTACCTTCTTTTCTATTTCATCGTCTGAAAGGTTAGTTGATGCAGTAATAGTAATTTTTTGTTCTTTTCCTGTTCCTAAATCTTTAGCAGACACGTTAACTATACCATTAGCATCTATATCAAAGGTTACTTCTATTTGAGGTACTCCTCTTGGTGCTGGTGGTATACCAGTAAGTTGGAATCTACCTAATGTAACATTGTCATTAGCCATTTGTCTTTCCCCTTGAAGCACATGGATATCTACAGAGGTTTGACTATCTGCAGCAGTAGTAAATATTTGACTCTTTCTTGTAGGTATAGTAGTATTTCTTTCAATTAATCTAGTAGTTACTCCACCTAAGGTTTCTATACCTAAGGATAATGGAGTTACATCTAATAGTAGTAAATCTTTTACTTCTCCGCTTAGTACTCCACCTTGTATAGCAGCACCTATAGCTACACATTCATCTGGATTAATATCCTTTTGTGGCTCTTTTCCTACTACTTTTTTAACTGCTTCTTGTACTGCTGGTATTCTTGTTGAACCCCCAACGAGTATTACTTTCTCTATATCATTTGGTTTAAGTCCTGCATCCTTTATAGCTGCTCTAACTGGATCCAGTGTTTTATCTACTAGATGAGAAGTTAACTCTTCAAACTTAGCTCTAGTAATATCCATATTTAAATGTAATGGACCTGCAGCTGAAGCAGTTATAAATGGTAAATTTATATTTGTTGACATAGTAGATGATAATTCTTTTTTAGCCTTTTCTGCTGCTTCCTTTAATCTTTGTAATGACATATTGTCCTGTCTTAAATCTATTCCATTTTCTTTTTTAAATTGTTCTGCTATATAATCAATTAAAGCTTGATCAAAATCATCTCCACCTAGTCTATTATTTCCTCTAGTAGCTAGTACCTCAAATACTCCATCTCCTAGTTCTAGAATTGAAACGTCAAAAGTTCCACCACCTAAATCAAATACCATTATCTTATGTTGTCCTTCATCTTTATCCGCACCATAAGCTAATGCTGCTGCTGTAGGTTCATTTATTATCCTTTGCACATTTAGACCAGCAATTTTTCCAGCATCTTTGGTTGCTTGTCTTTGACTGTCAGTAAAATATGCTGGCACCGTAATTACTGCATCGGTTATAGTTTCACCTAAATAATTCTCCGCATCGGTTTTTATCTTTTGTAAAATCATAGCAGATATATCCTGTGGAGCATAATCTTTTCCATCTATACTCTTTTTATAATCTTTGCCCATCTCTCTTTTAATGGACATTATTGTCTTATCTGGATTAGTGATAGATTGCCTTTTTGCAGTTTCTCCAACTAATCTTTCTCCATCTTTAGT
>JAAZMG010000286.1 GCA_012798935.1 Tissierellia bacterium
GTTAATAAAATAAAAGGTATCTTGTATTCTTTTGCTTTTCTTTCTACTAAATCTATTAATACAGAATCCAATCCACAACCAAAAGCTGAAATATATATAATGCCATTAATTGACCCTTCCTCTATTAATGAAAAAGCTCCACCTATTATTCTATGTCCATGACTCCAAAACATTCTTTTTGGCAACTTAGAGGTATAGTACCTAACAGTTTCTTCTTCTAACATCTCCGCAGTAATTATCTTAATCTGATTCTGCCTTAGCTTACTCGCTATATTCATATTAATATAATCATCATAAATATTATAAGGATACCCTAATAATAATATATTTGTTTTGTAATTATTCGTTGAAACTTTAGTTTTTAAATTCAAATCCTCATATACTCCTACGGCATTAATAGGAATTACACCACGAGACATTAATTTACTATATTCTTTATATTGATTATTGGCTTTATTAAAAGCTTTCAATATTTTTCTTGAACTTTTTGTAAAGTATTTCCCAGTATGAATAACTGATTCTTTTAAATCTTTGTTAGATTTCCTTAAGTTTATTTCTGTATCAATAATTTCTGGTAATCCATCTATGCTATGCCTTACCATATCTGGTAAACCTAAATGCTTTGGACAGCAATATTCTTTCCTATATATACTAATAAACTTAGGTATGAATATATAATTGGCTTTGTCTTTCAAATAATCCACATGACCATGAAATACCTTTACTGGCAAACAGGCCTCATCTACACAAGTATGAACCCCCCTGTTTAAAATATCCTTGTTTGTTTTAGGAGAAGTAATTACTTCAACCCCTACATTATTAAAAAACTCTTTCCATAAAAGGTAGTAATCATAATAAAACATACCTCTTGGTATGCCAACTTTTGATTTCATATTATCCCTCCATTTCCGCATTAATATATTATTGCCAAAAGGGGGATAAAATATAATCCTATAAAAATATAGGAATAGATAATATTATCTATTCCCTGCTAATCCTGTTTAAATTTATTTTTCTTCTTTTAACCCATCTAACCAATAATTTATAGCATCCATAGTAAAAAGTATTTCTTCTTTGCTTACCATCCTTTCATCTAAGGAATATTCTATATATGATAAAAATTCTTCAATATTTACAAAAGGCAATTCTAAAATGGATAACAATCTTCTCATCCTTGTTTTCCTTTCTATATTATCCATTGTAACAATACTTCTATTTATATATTGAATTAAATTATCCACTAATTGTTCTAAATAATCACCATCTATTGGTTCATTGTTTTCTGGAAACAATATCTCATACTTAGTAAATTCTACATCATTATAGTAAGCCAAAATATCCCTAGTAAATAACATTTCTTTATTTAATGTCTCACCAAAAAACTCTGCCCTTTTTATCCCTTCCTCATTGAGAGTCTCAAAGTACTTTATATCATCTAATAATTGTCTTTCCATTTCTATCAATTTTTTATTTGAACTTTCTGTTAAAGAAATTAGTAAGTCTTTATCTTTTTTTGCTTCATACTTTTCCCATATGGAAAAAACATCCTCATTGTTAGAGTTAAAGGTGTTTTTCTCTTTAATTAAATGTATAACTATTAACCTATTAACTAGTAAGCCTAAACTATTTATAAACATCCTTACCTTGTTAATATTTAAGCTCAAATCTATTATATTCTTAGCCGTATTTTCTAGTTCATCTAAGGTTAACTCTGCAAAATTAATATTTTTAAGCCTTTGAATACTAGTAAAATAATCAATAAATATTATTCCATAATTTCCACCTAAGGAGCCATCGAATAATATTTTATATTCTTCTATTTGATTCTCAACTAAACCTACTGGATAATAATTAAAATTTCTGATTAAAGTAGTCTTAACCACATCAAAATATTTAGATTTACTCATCCTAAAAGGAAGTATATTTAAAATGTTTGAAACTATATTTATAAAAAGAAAGTGGTCCGTTGTATTATTATCTAGGGTTTCACCTACTTTATTTATTAATAAAGTAATTTCCTTATTATCTGCTCTAGCGTATCTATATTCCTCTTTCCCAACTACTTTCATAGTATAGTGATCCAATAATTCTTTTATATATGAAAGTTCAATTTCATATCCATGTATAGCACTGGACAAACTACATAACTCTTTTCTTATGTCTAATAATTGTTCTATTTCCTTATCTCTCTCTTGCCTGGTCATATTGGTATGGAATTTCTTGAAGGAATTAATAATAATATCAAAAACTTTTATAAGTATTTCTCTTTGTTCTAATGATTTTAGTTCATTTAAAAATTTATCATCATTTATAAATTGAATAAGCTTTCCACTTTCACCAATAAGATAATAGTAGGACATATCTCTTATCTTAGATAACTGAGCATTGTTAATATCTATAATTTTATTTCTTAATTGTTCATCTGTTAATTGGCCTAACTTGGATATCTCTAAATTATCTCTATCCTGATTTCTTTGGCTCATCTTAATACTCCTTTCAATAATCGATAAAATA
>JAAZMG010000287.1 GCA_012798935.1 Tissierellia bacterium
CTTGTAGAACAAAATGCATATATGGCCCTTAATGTTTCTGATAGGGCTTATATAATTAGGAATGGTGAAATTGAAATGGAAGGTAATTCAAAAGAGATGATGGAAGATGAGAGGGTAAGGGCAGCTTATCTTGAAGGTTAAAATAAGACAAGGGGACGGTACCTTGTCTTATTTTGATATTTTCTCTATATTATCCTCTGACATTTCATCTAGCTTATCCACCTTATCACTAAATTCTAATGCTTTATAAAAATCTTTCTCTGATGGCACAGGCGTATTATACATATATTTTACATAATCCCTCATGATGGAAATTCCATAGTCTGGATTTGGAGCCCATCGTCCACCTATATCTTCAATATACTGAACTTTTCCCACCCAGGAAGCCGTACTAGTTTTATACCATCTAGGATGAAGTTCTCCTATAGGATCTACTCCACAATATATGCCCATATGATTAAAATGAGCCCTTACTCCATCTTCTGGTGTAATAAAGGTTTCATGATCTTCTGGCCTATCACTTATGGCTTCAAGTGTCTTTATTCCAGCCCAATTATTCATATCCGGTTTAACTTGACCTGTATATCTACCAAAGTTGGTTTCTTTAGCTGCTTGTGCATATAGTATTTCTGGATTTATACCGGTTACCTCTCCATATTCCCAATATATTGGAGCAATATCTATAAACCTTTTATGGGCACCTTTTTTTATAGCCCAAACTTGCCCTTGTTCTATAGTTGCTTTAGATTTTGATTTTATAGGTGTTTTTAAAGACTCAATCTTTGATTCAACTTTTAAAAACTTGTCCAAAATTTTTTCAGATATATTTGCCCTTTCTTCATCTGTTAGGCTAAGATATATTTCTCTTGCTTTTTCAACTTTCACTTTATCAGCTGCTATTATTTGGGTAATCTCCTTTGGATTTGGTAATTGGTCAATTAAATTAATAAACTCCTTATCCTTTGGTACTTCTTTAACTGGTTCTTCTGGAACATCTAAAGTATCTCTACTAATAGAGCTAAGTATCTTTGCTGTTTCACCTCTTGTTATCTGTCTTTTAGGTCTAAAAGTTCCATCTTCATATCCAACCAAATAGCGTTTATCTTCCATAATACTTACATACTCTGTAGCCCAATGGCCTACTTGGTCCATATCTTTAAAACTAGGGGTTAAATTTAATACTTGATCATCTAATCCAGAGGCTATAGCTATTATTTTAGAAGCCTCCTCCCGGGTAATAAGTCTATTTGGCCTAATGGTGCCATCCTCATAACCTTTAATATATCCAACTGCTACAGCCTTTTTTACATCTTTATAAAACCAACTATTATCTTTTACATCCTTAAATGCTATATCCGACTCTTCTGTAAACTGAAATACATTGTTTACCATTTTTAAAAACTCTGCTCTAGTAATATTTCTATTTGGCTTAAATGTCCCATCTGAATAGCCTTCCATTATCCCCTTTTCCATTAAATATATTATATCCGTCTTTGCCCAATGATTTTCTATATCTGAAACTTGTCCATAAGAAACATCACTAATAGGAATAATCATTATTAATATAATTAGTGTATATAATATTTTGTTCCTTTTCATCAATTTACCCCCATTTAATTATATGTTTTATATATTATATCATTTATAGGGATTTTATATATTACAGATATATTAAATTTATAGGCAATAAAATAGAAAAACTCGGACAAGTTAACCGTCCCCTTGTCCGAATCTTTTTTTACCTTTACCTTTTAAATATTCTATAAACCTGTCAGTGGATGTATTGATAATTAATTCCTCTGGTATTTGGACAGCTTCTAATAATTTTATTGCTTTATCAGCCCTTCCAACATCAAAAGAAATATGGCTATCACTATTTACAATTATGGGAACCCTATGTTTTTTACATAATTTAGCTATATCATAACAATTTCCCTTGCTACCTTCTCTCCTACTTGAGAAGGAACTATTATTTATCTCTATTAGGGTATTTGTCTTTTTTGCTCCTAGGACAAACTTTTCCTTGTCAATTGGGAAAACTGGATTCCCTGAATGGGCTATTATGTCTACATATTTATTTTCCATTACATTTAAAAGAGCTTTTGTATTGCCCTCTAAGTCCCAAGGCTCTATACATACATCATGAAGTGATGCTATTACTATATCTAAAGTTTTAAGCATACTATCCGGTATATCTAGCTTACCTTCTTGGTCTAATATATTAGCCTCTACACCTTTTAGTATTTCTACTCCATATATCTTATCTGGTATAACTTTTTGGTTACCTATATCAAATATATGAGGACCTCCCGGCATTTTAGGTCCATGGTCTGTTATCCCTACATATTTTAACCCTTTTTTATTGGCTTCTGCTGCTATTTCTTGAATAGTGCTATAAGCATGACCACTTGCTATAGTGTGATTATGCATGTCTAATAATAGTTTCATCAATCCTTACTCCTTTCTATGCTAACAATATATAATTATAACATAGAAAATATAGATTTGTCTTTATAAGTATGGAATATCCCGTCTTTTATCAAAATATTTAGGCATAAAATGTACCCGTGTCCCCATCTTACCTGTTAAATAATTTATTAGGTATTCTGTGCTAAACCCATTTAAGTTTCGCCCTTCTAATCTTGAATCCTTATTAAATCTTTTATCGTATAGATCAAGAATATACGTAATAGCATCATGATCTATGCCAAATCTTTTAGCTAAGGCCTCTAAGGGGACCAGGCCAGTAGGTATATCCTCATCTACATATCTAGTTTGGGGAATAGACATCTTCTGATAGGTAGGAGTTCGTCCAATGGCAGAGGATAAGGATTCTCCCTGAATCCTAGTAACCCCATAGGTGAAATCCAACCAATGTTGAGCTGAAACAATAGATTCACTTATATCCTGTAAGTGCTTTTGCCGTAAAACTCTCAACTTTTCAATATTATCTCTATATTTCATTTCCGATAATCTCATAGGATTCATCATTTCTTTCCATTCTTGTTCCCTAGGTGAAATTGAACAACCAAATACAGACAATCCCAAATAATAGGCAATATGAAGCCTTGTCTGATCAATAGCTTCAATACATCGTCCTACACCATCTTTCTCAGCTATACCCTCCATATAAAAAGAATAGGCCTCTCCTCTCTCCCGCCTTTCTAAAATGTCATCATAATTTAAGATATAAGGTGCTACATGGAATATGGCACCAATATTTCCTAAGGATGTAGTAGCTGGAACCCTATTAAATAAAACTTGTGGGAATATGGATTTGATCCTATTTATGTCCTCCATTCTAAATTCCCCTTCTAAAGATGCCATCCAGTTTCTCTTCCTCCTTTTTATAAATACAGTGCCAGGAGATGGGGATTTTACTGAATAAGGAGAAGTAGAAAAGCAAACAACAGGATATCCTTCCCCTAATATATTCCAAATATAGGGCGTGGCAATGGTCCTACTACACCCCAATATAATAGGAATTTTCTTTTTCACTATACCTGCCTCTTTAAGGTTTTTAACTGTCTCCAAAATATATTGGGAAGGATGGGCAATGACTATAATATTGGAATGTTCTACTAATTGATGGATTCTATGTCCTACCTTGCTTCTTCCTAATGGGATAAAATGGGGTTTTGCATCCTTTCCATCTTCAAACCTTTCTAATACAATTCCCTTTTTATATTGTACTTCATCTACAAAATCCTCTCCACGTCCCGTATCCCTAGCATAGCCGTAGACACTATATCCTTCAATAATAAAATCTGCAAGAAATGCTTTTCCCGTCTGTGTACTTGAACCATATATGCCTATCTTCATGTTCATTTTCACCCTTTCATTTGATTTATTTTATTAATTAGACTTGGATTTTAATTTACCTAATCTTTCCTTTTCTGTTATGGGGGTACCTTCTA
>JAAZMG010000042.1 GCA_012798935.1 Tissierellia bacterium
GAGCAGATACATGAGTTTCCATTTTCATAGCTTCTATTATTGCAACTAGTTGATTTTCCTTAACTTTATCACCAGGTTCTACTAAAATCTTTTCCACAATTCCTGGTATACTAGCTCCAATTTCAGACTTATTTTCAGGGTCTGCCATCTGGGTATAAGTTACATCTTTTACTACATTGCTTGCTTTATCAAATATCTTTACCGCCCTTCTACTGTCATTTACTTCAAAGTATAAAGTTCTATAGCCTTCATCGTCTATTCTACTTATTTCCAAAAGCTTAATTACCAATATTTTTCCTTCATCAATTTCTACTTCACCAATTTCTCCCTCTCTTAATCCATGGAAGAATATATCACTACCCATCCTACTAAAATCTCCCTGCTCTTCAATATGTTTTAAATAGTCTTCAAACACTTTTGGATATAATGCATAGGACAATATATCTTTCATGGTAGGTTCTATATTGTAATTACTTCTTAAATATTCTTCAACTTGTTTAAAATCTTCAGGTTCAAGCAATTCCCCTGGCCTACAAGTTATAGGTTTCTCCCCTTTCAATACTAACTTTTGAAGTTTGTCAGGAAATCCACCCATAGGTTGACCCATCATCCCTTTAAAATATGATACTACCGAATCTGGAAAAGCCCTACCCTTAGCTTTGTCATAAATATTTTCTGGAGTTAAATCGTTTTGTACCATAAATATAGCCATATCTCCTACAACTTTAGAAGATGGTGTAACCTTTACAATATCTCCAAGCATTTCATTTACAGTCCCATACATCTCCTTAACCTCTTCAAACCTATGACCTAATCCAAAGCTTTCAACCTGAGGCTTAAGATTAGAATACTGACCTCCAGGGATTTCATATTTATATATTTCTGTAGTTCCTGATTTTAAATCAGATTCAAATTGACTATAAATTGGCCTTATAGTACTCCAATAGTCAGAAATTTTCTGTAAATCATCTAAGTTCAATCCTGTACTTCTTTCTGTATGTTCTAAAGCAGCAACTACTGAATTTAATGCAGGTTGAGATGTTAATCCCGCCATACTATTAAAAGCAGTATCTACTATATCTACCCCAGCCTGAGCTGCCATTAAAACTGTAGCTATACCATTACCACTAGTATCATGGGTATGAAGATGTATTGGAATACTAATCTCATCTTTTAATGCCTTTATCAATTTATGTGCAGCTTGAGGTTTTAATAAGGAAGACATATCCTTAATTCCTAGTATATGGGCTCCTGTCTTTTCTATTTCCTTTGCAGTTTTTATATAATAATCTAAAGTATATTTGTCTTTTCTTTCATCTAAAATATCTCCTGTATAACAAATACAAGCCTCTGCCACCTTATCTGCTTTCAAAACTTCATCTATAGCAACTTTCATTCCTTCTAACCAATTAAGTGAGTCAAATATTCTAAAAACATCTATTCCCCTTTCGGCCGATTCTTTTACAAATTCCCTTATAACATTGTCTGGATAATTTTTGTATCCTACTGCATTAGAAGCTCTAAGGAGCATCTGAAATAATATATTAGGTATCTTCTTCCTTAATAGTTCCAATCTGGTCCAAGGAGATTCATTTAAAAACCTATAGGATACATCAAAAGTAGCCCCTCCCCACATTTCTAATGAAAACAAATCATTTGCTAATACGGAGGTTGCCTTTGCAATTCTTAACATATCAACAGTTCTCACCCTAGTAGCCATTAAAGATTGGTGGGCATCCCTCATAGTTGTATCTGTCAATAAAAGATTTTGTTTATTCTTAACCCATTCAGCTAATCCCTCTGGCCCCTTTTCATCCAATATTTGCTTAGTTCCATATTGATTTTTAGGTCTATCTACCTTTGGAATCTTTGGAACATCAAAATCTGGTTTACTACCCTTTGTTTCATTTACAACCTTTTCACCTATAAAATTGAGTACTCTAAGTTCTATATCCTTTTTAGTACGTATGTCAAATAACTCTGGATTATCAATAATAAATCCAGTATCACATTTACCACTTAAAAACTCTTTATGATTTAGTACATTTATTAAAAAAGGTATATTAGTTTTTACTCCTCTTACTTTAACCTCTCTTAATGCCCTATGAGCTTTTCTAGTAGCATCTTCAAAGGTCCTAGACCAAGAGGTAACTTTCACCAAAAGGCTATCATAATAAGGACTTATATTTGCACCAGTAAATCCACTACCTCCATCAAGCCTTATACCAAATCCAGAACCTGTTCTATAAATATCTATAAAACCTGTATCTGGAGCAAAACTGTTTAATGGGTCTTCTGTAGTTACTCTGCATTGAATAGCATATCCTCTTGGATTAATATAATCTTGCCCTTTAATCCCTATTTCTTTAGAATCAAGAGAATATCCTTCAGCTATTAAAATTTGGCTTTGAACAATATCAATTCCCGTAACCATTTCAGATACAGTATGTTCTACCTGTATTCTAGGGTTAACCTCAATAAAGTAGTGATTCCCATATTTATCTAATAAAAACTCAACTGTTCCTACACTTCTATAGTCAACAGCCTTAGCTATCTTGACAGCATCATCACATATTTTTTGTCTTTGTTCTTCTGTTATGGAAAATGCTGGAGTATATTCTATAACCTTTTGATGCCTTCGTTGTATAGAGCAGTCCCTCTCATGTAAATGGACAATATTTCCATACTTATCCCCTAAAATTTGAACCTCTATATGTTTTGGCTTTTCAATATACTTTTCTACAAAAATATCATCAATACCAAAAGCTTTCCTAGCTTCACTTTTAGCACTACGATATTCCTCTATTAAATCCTTTCTATCCTTTACTACTCTCATACCTCTACCGCCGCCACCAGCAGCAGCTTTTAAAATAACAGGATATCCGCAGTAATCAGCAAGCTCCATAGCCTCTTTTTCAGTATAAGCTACTTTTTCTATTCCTGGAATGGTAGGTACACCTACACTAGTTGCTACTTTCTTAGATTTTATTTTATCTCCTAACTTTTCCATCATTTCATAAGTTGGTCCTATGAACTCAATCCCTACTTCTTCACATTTCTTTGCAAACTCTGGATTCTCAGATAAAAACCCATAGCCTGGGTGTATAGCATCTACACCTTTCTTTAATGAAAGTCTAATAATTTCATCAATATTTAAATACGCATCTATAGGACCTTTACTCTCTCCTATTAAATAGGATTCATCTGCTTTTGTTCTAAAAAGAGAATTTTTATCTTCATTAGAATATACAGCCACAGTTCTTATTCCTAATTCGCTACAAGCTCTAAATATTCTTATTGCTATTTCTCCTCTGTTTGCAACTAGAACTTTTTTGAATTTTTTCTTCATACAAATATTACCTCCATTCTAATAGAACCGAATATCACAATTATATCATATGTTTAATAATCTCCTGTGCAAATTCTTCAGTTCCAAGATTTCCCCCTAAATCTACGGTTCGATTATTTTGATCCTTAAGTGTATTAGCTAATGCTTTCTCTATCCTTATTGCAGCATCGGACTTTCCAATATGTTTTAACATCATTGCCCCTGATAATATAGCTGAGGTAGGGTTTACAATGTTTTTCCCCATTATATCCGGTGCAGAGCCATGGACTGGCTCAAATACAGCAATCTCTTCTCCAATATTTGCTCCTGGTGCTAATCCTAAACCTCCTATAAGTCCTGCTGATAGATCTGATAATATATCTCCGTATAAATTTGGTGCTACTATTATATCATAATCTTGAGGAAATTGAACTAGTTTCATACTCATTGCATCTACTATTACATCCTCAAA
>JAAZMG010000288.1 GCA_012798935.1 Tissierellia bacterium
AAGCCCTGCTTCAACTCCAATTCTATCTATAAGCTGCCCAATACTTAAATCTAAAGTTCCACCTATTATATCAATTTTAAACTTGTCTTCCTGGTTATTAACTAATAATAATTCTGTAGTCCCACCAGATATATGCAAACATATAAATTTTTTATATTCTTTTAAATTGCTATGCAATATACCAGCACCAATATGCCCCTCTTGATGACTAAACTCTTTATATCTTGTACCGAGAACTTTAGACAAAACAAAGGCCTGTCCTTTACCAACTACAAAAACAGGCATATATGATCCTTCTATATTTCTAGGTTTATTACTACAAGATATAGTTTTTATTTTGGATATATCAATTTCACCAATCATCTTTTCAATTAAAATAGGAAGATTCTTCACATGTTGAAATACAGCTTCTTGCTGTCTCAATCCTTTTTGTCCTTTTTTTACTCTCAATATATTTCTAAAATCTAGTACAATATTATCCTTCTCATCTATCACTGCTAAAGAAGTTGTATATGCAGATGTGTCTATTCCAACATAATATTTACTCATTTTTATCCCTCGTTCTAACAAAACTACCTAAAACACCATTGATAAACTTAGAGGACTCATCAGTACTGTATTTCTTAGCGATTTCAATGGCCTCGTTTATGGAGACTTCAATAGGTATGTCCTCTCTATATATTATTTCATATATTGCAATTCTAAGGGTAGATAGATCTACCCTAGCTAATCTATGTACTTCCCAACCTTCTATGTGGTTATCTATATAGCTATCTATTTCTTCTAAATTCTCAACTATTACTTTTATAGCATCCTCAATATAGGCTCTTTCCCCTGTATTAAAACTGTTATTTTCAAAGAATATATTAATTGCTTTATCAGAAAAATCTAAGTTAATTTCCATTTGATATAATAATTTCATTGTAGATTCTCTTGCATATTTCCTACCCATCTTTAACCTCCCTGATTATTTCTACCTATATTGTTATATTTTCAATCCTTTTTAGAGGGGGAAAGTATTTTATCTAATAATTCTCTTATGTATTTTCTACTATCAGAACTGCTCCCCAAAAAATATCCTAACCATGTCCAAAAAAGTATAAATAAAGTTTTAAAAAAGCCTATAGTTAATATTAATATTGCTATTAAAAAACCTATAAATCCTCCAAAAACTTTACCTTTATTCATACCTATGTATTCAATTAGCTTATTAAACATTTCCCTTGCCAATTTGCAAACACCTCAACAATTATTTTACATTTCTTATAGGCTCAGTTACATTACTTATCACTACTTTAATCTCATTTACATTAACCCCTGTGCATTTCTCTACATGTTCTTTCACCTTACTCTGTAGTTCTTTGGTTGTCTCTGTTATGTTTATTTCAGGGGATACTTCTCCTTTTAAGTGAATATAGAGTTGACCTTCTAATATATCTACTTTTGTTTTTATGTTTCTTACCCCAGTAAATTTACTAGAAACACTTTCTACCAATCCCACTATTGTATCCGATGAAATATTTATTTCACCATAATCCGACCTTTGTACAAGATATGTTATCCTTGTCTTATCCTTGTCACCTTTTAAACCTAATATTATCAGCCTAATGCTAGCAAGCAAAAAAGCAAGTCCTATTCCAGAATAAAGATAGTTGCCTTCTATAGTTTTTAAAATTCCACTTATATTGCTTATAGATAAAAAATCAAATTGCCCCAAAGGGAAAAGTACTATGATTATCGATAATATTGCTAAACAAATAGAACATATAGTTAATATTATTCTATCAATAAAATTCATCCTTAGATTCATCCTCCTAAAAATATTTAAAATTACCCCCTGGCTTGCAGAGGGTAAATATACTATTTTACTCTTGGTTCACTTTCCACTTTAGGCTCCTTAGGTATAATAACACCTTCTACATTAACATTAATCTCTATTACACTAAGACCAGTCATGGTTTCAACTGTATCTTTAACATTTTGTTGTACAGAACTTGCAACTTCAGAAATTTTTGAGCCATACTCCACTATTATAAATATATCTATAGCCGCTTCTTTCTCGCCAACTTCTACTTTCACACCTTTAGATAGATTCTTCATACCTAACATTTCAGTAATACCGCCGGTAATTCCACCACTCATTCCTACAACACCATCTATCTCAGTGGCTGCTAAACCTGCTATAATAGCAACAACTTCATTAGCAATTTTAACTGTACCATATTTAACATTTTCATCATCTAAAAACTCCGTCATATTAGACACCTCCCATTATCTGAAAGACCTTAGGATTATTATATCAAAATCCTATGGTTTTTACAAACATTTCTAATTCTTTTTCATTATTTTTATATTGGAAGCATCTAAATCCGTTTCACCCATTACAATGTCTAAAATTTTTACTATATCTTGCTCTGAAAGTTCATCTTTAGATACAATAATTTTCACATTTTCATCTGTAAGAAATGCAAGAACTTCTTCAAAACCTTTAGCCTTTACCATACCCTCAATAGTCAATTCTTTCTCCGATATGTCTCCAATCTTCATTATCTTTTTCTGTGCCTCAACTCTCATCTCATCATTAGTATTGTCATTATTTACGATTTCATTCAATCTATCAATTAATCCAGCTCTTAATTTATCCCTTGCCAATCTTTGCTCAATAAAATAATTTTTAGATCTTATACTATCTTCTTTGCTTATGGTTTTCCCAATTGTATTTTGAACCTCCTCAGTTATTTCATCAATACCCTTATTATCCATTGTATCCAATATTTCAATCTCTTCCTCATCATTTCCTTCTGATATAGTTTCTACTAGTTCTTTCTCATCAACATCTGTACTTTTTGCCATCTCCATCTCTTCATGTTTTTGATAATCAGTTGAAGCTTTTTGTAATGCTTGTTGAGTAAGATTATGATTAATATAACCAGTAAGTACTAACAATATTATTAGTACCAGCATTATTGCTGGTTTTTTCATTGTAAACATTATATATCCCTCCTATTTACTAGAATAAACCTCTACCTTATTGCCAGATATCCCCAATACAGTTTTTACTGCTTCATACAGCATTTCCTTTACTTCTAAATTATCTGCCCCTTTAGCTATTACTATAACCCCTTTAATAGTAGGTTTTATTTCCTTTAAAACCGTTAAAGAACCTTGGCTTCCTGTTGCTACTTGGACAGTCATGTTTTCCCTTATGGTCTCCCTTGTACCTCCTTGAGAATCTATCTCATTCGTAGTTTCATTATTCTGAATAGTATTAAATGCAGGAACTTTTTCTAGAGTATCTTCCAATGTTAGCATAACCCTTACCTCGTTTACACCTACCATATGACTTAATACATCTTCTAGTTTTGTCTCTAATATAGACTCGTAATTTAAGTCTATATTTGTTGAATTGTCCGATGTTTCTACTAATGTTGAATTGTTTCCTGTAACCTGTTTTTCTCCAATAATAATATTCACTACTATTAAAATTATGATTCCAACGATAAGTATTATGAATAAATTATTTATTAATTTTTTATTGTTCACCTCTTCTAGATATTTTTTTATCTTAATAATAAGTTTCTCCACCTAATTCACCTTCCCCTAAAGTATTTAGGAATATCCTTATGTTCTCTTCAGATATATTGTGATTTTTAGAAATAAGGTTTTTTATTTCCTTATCATCAAATTCCATTAGAGCTGTTGTCAATTCTTTATTCTCCCCAATAGATATTTTCTGAATATTACTTATAGTAATTAGATTTTTAGGTTCCTCCTTATTCTCATCCTTCTTTTTATCTTCTTTTAAAATTAATTCTATATCCTTTATATTGCCATATTGAGTATTATCTTCATATATAGAAACATTCACATTTTCAATCTTATAATTTGTATTTTCATGAATTAAATCCCTGATTTCATCCTTTATTTTTCCGGTATAGATTTCTTTTATCTGTTCTTCTTGGGTTGAATCTAAATCTAAGTTATCCATATGTTGAAACTTAATTTGTTCATTGGTTTTTTTAAAGATCTCCTTGTCAATGTTAAAGTCTTTATATAATAAATTTACAAAAGGACTAATAATAACAATTATTATTAAAAATCCAATAATCATATCTACATATCTTTTCATATTATTGTTGGGTAAAACTATTTGAATTATTGAAATCAGCACAAATATTATGGCAATATCTTTTATCCATAATGTTAAAAATTCTATAACTGCCATTTAATCACCTACCTAAACATAAGTGTTGTATTTCCAGCTTCAACCATAACTGTAATAGTTATGAAAAACATAGTAGCTACAGATAATACCCCAATTAAAATTAAAAGTAGTGCTTTTCCCACTTCACTGAAGCATGTAGTAATATTAGGACTTGCAACAGGTTGTATAATTGCTGCAATCATCTTATAGACAAATATAAGAACTACAATCTTTACAGCAGGGGCTATGCATATTAAAAATAAAGCTATCAATCCTATTATCCCTATACCATTTTTTAAAATAGAAGAACAACCAATTACTGTTTCTACTGCATCGGATAAAAACTTTCCTATTATTGGGATAAAATTATCCACTGCAAATTTGGCAGTTCTAATAGTTATACCATCTACCTTTGCGCTTATTCCATACATAGTAATTATGCCAATAAAAATAGTTAAAGATGCACTTATTACTATAATGATTATT
Source organism: Tissierellia bacterium (assembly GCA_012798935.1). Lineage (GTDB taxonomy): Bacteria > Bacillota > Clostridia > Tissierellales > Tepidimicrobiaceae > JAAZMG01. The sequence goes on from JAAZMG010000288.1 coordinate 4,691, forward strand.
TGACGAATTAACTCTGACAACTTAGAAAACTGAATTTTCTGGGATATATTGCTTATTATTCCTATGATAAAAGAAAAAAATATTAATGGAAAAACTAAATCTTTAATCAATGAACCTATAATATTAACAGTTCCTATTACCATAGGATGAAAAAGTAACTTTGTATTTGGTCCGCCTACTGCTATTAACAATGTTAGTAATATAGGTAGTATTATTTGCATAAAGTTTACCATTTGAACCACTGTTTTTTTCCCTAAATCTAAAGCTAACATAAAACTATTTATAACAAGCATAGATAATACAATATAACAAGCATAATGAGCTAATTGAGCCACCGTATCCTTTTCAAAAGTGCTTTGTAAATTAGTAAGAATTGAACATGCTATGGTTATTATAAGTATCTCTGAAATTAAAACTAAATTGCTTAATATTTCTTTAAATAATAATATAGAAATTCCTGAAGCAATATCCTTTATATCAAATATATTTTTCCCTTTAATCATATTCACAATAGTTTCTTTTATATTGATTTCAGGATAATATTCTTCACCTCCCCTAATTATATCTTCCAATACAAGTTCTAATTCTCTTATATTTAAACTATCTAGTTGCTCCTGCAAAAATTTATCTGTTATATTTATACTATCCTCATCCATATTTTCAGAAAAAGAATAGCTTGAAAATATTAAAATTAATAGGATTATTATTAATATAATTCTTTTGTTCCTTATCATCTTATCCACCTTTAAGGAAGTATTTTAATTATTAAATCCATTAAAGCTAAAAGAATGGGCATAGCTAATACCATCATCACTACTTTTCCTCCCAATTCAATCTTGGAAGCTATGGCCTCTTCTCCAGCATCTCTGGATATCTGGGCTCCAAACTCCACTATATATGCAATACCTATAATCTTTAGGATTATAGAAAAATAAGTAAATTCAATATTGGTATTTTTAATTAATTGACTTAAAGTTTCCACTACATACTTTAATTTGCCTAGAATCATTGAGAATATAATGATTCCTGTAGCCAAACTAACTAATAAAGCAAATTCTGACCTATTAGATTGACGAAGTAAAACTACCAATATAGTTGATACAATTCCTATTCCAACTATTGATATAATCTCCATATCCTCACTCCCTGTTTAATATAGTTGGAAAAGAGTTTTTATATTATCAAATAATTTGCTTATAAGACCTATAACTAAACTAAAAACTATAACCACACCAACTAAGGTTGTAATATATGCAAATTCCTCTTTACCCGCCTTATCCAACACCGTATGAAGTACGGATAATAATATGCCTATACTAGCTATTTTGAATATTAAATCAACATTCATATACTCCTCTCCTCTATACCAATATTATTATGATGGCCAGCCCAATAAGTATTCCTAAGTTTTTAAACATCTTCTCATTCTTATCCCTCTCTAATTTTGCCTCTCTTTCAAGTATGGTAATTTGATTTAAAATTAATTTAAAATTTTTTTCCTGATCTTGCCTATTAGATGAGCCTACTACTCTACCTAAAGATAAAAACATTTCTATATCCTCTTCTTTAAAATTAAGCTTATCTTTTAAGGATATAATTACATGAGAAAAACTATGAAAAGCCTCCCCTTTTTTATTGCCTAAAAGATGATTTTTAATATCTTCAAAAACAAAAGATACTTCCTTATTCCCTTTATTATAAACATTAGTTAAAGCTTCCGGTAATGGAACAGCTCCATAAACAATTTCTGTTTCTAAAATTTTAATACATTGTTCCATATAAATTAGATTTTTTAATCTACTAGAATATTTTCTTCCATAATAAAATCCTATCAATGTAGTAGAAAAAATTATTAATAAACTACCTGTAAGTTTTATTAAACCCATAGAATCCCCTCTTTCTATTTTGTTATAGTAGTTAAAGAATTACCTTCTATAATGTTTTTTACAGTTCCTACACCTTTAGAGTTATCTAAGAATATATAACGTTTAAATACCTTCTCCCTTATTAATATGCTTAAGCTTTTCTTAGAAAATAGATCATCTAAGTTATCACCATGAACCGTTGCAATTACTTTCACTCCTGCTTTAAGAATTTCATGAATAGATTCTACATCGGATATACTTCCTATTTCATCCATTGCAATTATTTCCGGTGACATAGAGCGAAGTAACATTATAGTCCCATCTTTTTTATTACATCCATCTAATACGTCTGTTCTTAATCCTATATTATGTTGGGGAATACCATTATACATACCTGCTAATTCTGATCTTTCATCGATAACTCCTATTTTAAATCCTTTTTTTCCGGCAAAATACGAACCATCACTTAAACTTCTAATCAAATCTCTTAAGAGAGTAGTTTTTCCACATTGAGGAGGAGAGATTATTAGGGTATTATGAATAGTATTTGGATAATCCAAAACATACGGAATTATTTTATCTGATACTCCTATCTTTTCCCTAGCAATCCGAATATTCAAGGAAGAAATATCCCTGATTGTTTCAATACCCCTAGCTCCATATAAAACTTTTCCACCTATGCCTACCCTATGCCCTCCTTTTAAAGTGATAAATCCGTTTTTGATTTCCTCTTCAAAAGCATAAACAGAATAATTGCTAATTAGTTGAAAAGTATTATTTATATGTTGTCTATTTACCAATAAACCCTTCTCTATATTTTTAGTTAGAGAACCATCCTGGGTAACGAAATAATCCTTACCTTTAAGATATATATTAATTGGATTTCCACTCCTTAGTCTTATTTCTTCTATATATTCTTGATGTTCTATAGATATATTCTTTAATACCTGACTTAATTCTAAACAAATATATTCTAGAACATTTTCATATATTCTTCCCTCCTTAATATCCATAACCTGTCCTCCTTTATATATAAATATGAGGAACATAAAATAATATGCAAAAAAAGACTTAAAACCAAATTGGTTTTAAGTCTTTTAAAAATTAATTCTATTCCTCATCATCTTCTTCTATCTCTTCATCACAACAATCACAGTCAAAATCTATACA
>JAAZMG010000289.1 GCA_012798935.1 Tissierellia bacterium
ACTTTCTCCATAGATGAAAATCATAATCCAGTAAAATCCGTAACGGTTATAGAAATGAAAGATGGAGTACCTACCTTCTTGAAGAAATTGGATCCAAAATAATTTTATAGAACAAAGTCTTTAGAGAGCTGTTCTTTAAAGGCTTTGTTTTAAAAGAAAGGAAGTTAGGAAAATGGAACAATTGTTACAACAATTAGTAAACGGTGTATCTTTAGGAAGTATATACGCCCTAATAGCCCTTGGTTATACTATGGTATATGGAATTATAAACTTAATCAATTTTGCTCATGGGGATATCTATATGATAGGGGCCTATGTAGGCTTTGCATTAACCACTTTCCTTGGATTGGGGTTTTTTCCTTCTTTACTAATCTCAATGGTAGTATGTAGCATCCTTGGAATGGCTATTGAAAAGGTAGCCTATAAGCCCATTAGAAATTCTACAAGAATAGCAGCTCTTATTACCGCCATTAGTGTATCCTTGTTTTTACAATATACTATGATGTATTTTGTAAAGCCGGACACTAGAACATTTCCAGAGGTTTTGGCAAATAAAAAATTAACCTTTTTAGGCGGTAGCATTATACTGGATATGAAAAATATATATATAGTCCTAATTACCATATTGTTAATGGTTGGCCTTCAATACATCGTTCATAAAACTAAAATAGGTAAAGCCATGAGAGCAGTATCCCTTGATAAAGAAGCAGCCGAACTTATGGGAATCAATGTAGATAAGGTTATATCCTATACCTTTGCTATGGGTTCCGCATTAGCAGGGGCAGCAGGAGTTTTAGTAGGGGTTTATTATAATACTATAAATCCCCTTATGGGAGCAGGACCTGGGCTAAAAGCTTTTGTTGCAGCAGTTTTAGGAGGAATTGGTATTATCCCCGGAGCTGTATTTGGAGGATTTTTCCTTGGAATGACAGAGACTATGGTAAGTGCCTATGGAGGATCTATATTTAAAGATGCAGTGGCCTTTACCATATTGATTATAGTTCTTTTGGTAAAGCCTAATGGACTGCTAGGTAAAACTATCAAGGAAAAGGTATAGGAGGTGAATTGATATGAAAAAGCTTAATCGAAAAAATATTATAATTTATTTTGGATTGATACTAATTTATCTATCCATTAAACTTTTAGCAAATGTAGGTATTATCGACTCCTATTTACAATTGAATATTACCATTATAGGAATCAATATTATCTTAGCTGTTGGCCTAAACCTAATTACAGGTTTCACAGGTCAATTTTCCTTAGGCCATGCAGCTTTTATGTCAATAGGAGCATATACTTCAGCCATACTTACGGCTAAATTAGGGCAACCTTTTATAGTGGCTATATTAGTATCAGGGGTTACAGCAGCTTTAGCAGGAGTCCTTATTGGAATTCCAACTCTAAGACTAAAAGGAGATTATCTTGCTATTGCTACCCTTGGTTTTGGTGAAATTATAAGGATTATAGCTTTAAATATAGACTATATAGGAGGAGCCATCGGTTTCAATGATATTCCTCAATATACAAATTGGAATTGGGTTTTCTTTATGACGGTAGCTACAGTTGTATTGATTAATCATTTTAATAATTCTTATCACGGTAGGGCATGTGTTGCCATTAAAGAAGACGAAATAGCTGCTGAAGCCATGGGAGTAAACACCACTTATTATAAAGTATTAGCCTTTACTATTGGAGCCTTCTTTGCTGGTATAGCAGGAGCGCTTTATGCTAATTATTTTTACTTTATCAAACCTGATTCTTTTGGTTTTATGAAATCAATCGATATACTAGTTATTGTTGTTTTTGGAGGTATGGGAAGTATTGCAGGATCAATCCTTGGAGCCATTATTCTATCGGTAATTTCACTATTTCTACAGAACATACCTGAGCTTAGAATGGTAATATATTCACTAATCCTATTTGGAATAATGATATATAGACCAACAGGACTTATAGGAAAACAAAAATTTAATCTATCTAGGATGGAGGCAAATTTAAATGTCGGTATTAAAAGTAAGTAATCTATCAAAAAATTTTGGCGGAATTAAAGCAGTTACAGATATAAACTTAGATATAGAAAAGGGCCAAATTATTGGGTTAATTGGCCCCAATGGAGCAGGTAAAACAACGTTTTTTAATCTATTAACTGGAATGTATTCACCAACTACAGGTGAAATAGTTTATAATTTAAATA
>JAAZMG010000290.1 GCA_012798935.1 Tissierellia bacterium
CTATAGAATAGAAGATATATTTGTAACTTTATTTTATACGATGGCTTATTTTATATATAAAATTACTATTAATAGCTGTCTTAAATATAAGATAGATACCGTTTTGCTTACTGGTGGAGTATCTTCTAATAAGATTATGAGAGAATACCTAAAGACCAAACTTGGTAAGGAAAATATTATTGCCTTTTTTCCTAAAAGGGGATTGTGTACAGACAATGGTATTGGAATAGCATATATAGGAAAAGAAAAATAAAAAATACTCAAGTAGGTGATAGATGTGGGAATAAAGCCTTTAAAGGTAAGTGAAGTAAACCAATATATTAAAAAAACATTTGCTGGAGATTGGCTTCTTTCTAATATTAAAGTAGAAGGAGAAATTTCTAATTTTAAACATCACTATAGTGGTCATATGTATTTTTCTTTAAAGGATGATAAAGGAAAACTAAAATGCGTAATGTTTAAAAGCGATAATAGATTAGTAAACTTTGAATTAAAAGATGGCCTTAAAATTATTGTTACTGGATATATATCTGTATACGAGAAGGAGGGGAATTATCAACTTTATGCTAAGAAGATTGAGGAAAGTGGTATTGGCGATTTATTTTTAGCTTTTGAAAAATTAAAAGCTAAATTAGAAAAAGAAGGATTATTTGATCCTGAGAATAAAAAAGAATTGCCGTATTTGCCTAAAAAAGTTGGTGTAGTTACCTCCTCTACAGGAGCAGCCATTAAAGACATAATTACAGTTATAAAAAGAAGATTTCCTTTAACTAATATATTAATATATCCAGTATTGGTACAGGGTGTACAGGCCCCAAAGGAAATAGTAGAGGGATTAAAATATCTTGACGATAGAGATGATATAGATGTAATTATTACAGGTAGGGGTGGTGGTTCTATAGAAGAACTATTTGCTTTTAATGATGAATCTGTAGCAAGAACTATATATAATATGAGAAAGCCTGTAATATCAGCTGTAGGTCATGAAACAGATTTTACTATAGCCGATTTCGTTGCAGATCTAAGAGCGCCAACTCCTTCAGCAGCTGCCGAACTAGCTACTCCAGAGTTAAGTGAGTTAAAAGAAAACTTAGAGAGAATGTTTGCTCGATTAGGTAAGGATTGTAAACATATCCTAAATGATTATAATCTAAAGCTAGAATATATTAAAAGAGGTTTGGATTTTTATAATCCTATTAATCAATTAAAAGAAAGGATTCAAGAGCAAGATGATTTATTTAAAAAGCTTAGTCAATTAATGGAAATAAAGTTTAAAAGGGAAAGGGACAAGGTAGAAAATATATTTAGCAAACTAAGATATTTAAGCCCTACATCTTTATTAGATAGAGGATATAGTATCCTATTAGATGAAAAGGACAATATGATTAATAGTGTAAATGATTTAAGTATTGACAAGGAATTAAAATTACTAATTAAAGATGGTATGATTAAGGTTAAAGTGGTTAAAATTAACAAAGGAGAGTTTTATTATGAAGAAAAATGATTTAACCTATGAAGAGGCTGTTAAAGAATTAGAGGAAATACTAGAAGATTTGGAGAAGGAGAATCTTTCATTAAATAAATCTTTAGAAAAATTTAAAAGAGGGATAGTTTTATATAGCCATTGTAATGAAATATTAAACAATGTAGAGGGGGAAATCAAGATACTACTTAAAGATGAAGATGGTAATTTAAACGAGGAAGATTTTGACGTGGAGGTATAATAAAATGTTATTAGAAGACGTAGTTGGAGAGGTTAGGAAAGTAGTGGATCAAGAATTAAAGGAACTGTTAAAAGAGAAAGCCTACTATCAAGATAAAATATTTGAATCTATAAACTATAGTCTGTTTACAGGAGGAAAAAGGATAAGACCTATTTTATTACTTAAAAGCTGTGAAGCTTTTAGCGGAGATTATAAACAAGCCCTACCTTTTGCATTAGCAATAGAGATGATACATACTTATTCTTTAATTCATGATGATTTACCTTCAATGGATGATGATGATTTTAGAAGAGACAAACCAACAAATCATAAAGTTTTTGGGGAAGCTATTTCAATATTAGCTGGAGATGGACTACTAAACTTAGCTTTTGAAACAATGGTGAGTTTTACTTTAAAAAACTCTAATACAATTGAAGAGTATAATAGGAATATTAGAGCTATTGATGAAATAGGAAGATATTCGGGAATCTATGGAATGATAGGTGGACAGGTAATAGATTTACTATCTAATGATATTTCTATGGATGAAGATAAATTATTATTTATGTACAAATGTAAAACTGCAGCTTTAATCCAGGCCTCTGTTGTAGCTGGAGCTATACTAGGAGGAGGAACCGATGAAGAAATAGAAAACATGAGACAATTTGGACTATATCTAGGACTAGCATACCAGATTAGAGACGATATATTAGATGAAAAAGAGGATAGAAAAATAAATAAAGTTACTTATCTAAGATACAATAATATAGTTGAAGCAGAAACCAAGGTAGATAAGTTAAGCAAAAAGGCTATTGAAATATTATCCTTCTATAAAGGGAAAGATGTGGATTTTTTAAAAAAATTAGCAAAAGAATTGACAGGCAGAAAATTTTAAAACACATTGAATATTTATTAGTATTATGCTATACTTAATTGGGATAAAAGTGGCACAGTATTCTAGTCAACACAGCTAATCCTGAGGGCGGGGCTAAAAATCCGTCGAAGGGCATATCGATGAAGTTCCTTGTTTCGGCTCGCGACGCCCAGTCGAGGGTTGTTGCTGGGAGTAAGAAAGATGGGGCGATCTACAATGGCATGTAGGCGTTGACCCTACTTTCGTGGAGACTTACCATTTGGGACATGGTAAGATAAACCTGTGTGTATAACGAGAAATACACAGAGTAGCCTGCCTTGAGTGATGTAGGCAGATGATAGAGATTCGACTTTTCTTATTTGGGCCCAAATAAGAAAAGTTTTGTTATCGAAACCTACTTTGCAAAAGAGGCTAAGGATTAGACTGGTTGTAGAGGAAAACTCCTAGACTGTTTATGGGAAGGTGTGTTGGGGATTACAGTGCGGACTAAATGGTAATCTAGCCCTACTTATGGCGACATAGTAGTAATAGGATTAAAGGGTAACCGCTGTTTTGGCGACATACAGTTTCTATTAGGGAAATCCTGCTGGACCTTAAGCCGTAAGATTTACTCAACATACTGCCACTTGTAGGCTGATAGCATAATATGCTATCAGCCTTTTGGTTTTATACACCAATAAAGTTTTCTTATTTAGACTAAACTACGGAGGTACTGGTACCAAATGGACAAAAATGAAAATGGTAATTTTATAAATAAATATAATGTAAAATGGGTAATTATGATAACCCTTTGGACTTTTATAATGGCTATGATTTTTAGCATAATTACTGAAGGGTTGGTCTATAATCTTAATATTCTTTTGGCAATTATAATATTAATAATTATAATAATAATTGGAATCTTATTTGATATAATTGGAATCGCTGTTACGGCTGCTGAAGAAAAGCCTTTTCATGCCATGGCAGCTAATAAGGTACAAGAGGCAAAATATGCTATCAAATTGGTTAGGAAGGCAGGAGAGGTATCCAACTTCTGTAATGATGTAATAGGAGATATAAGTGGTATAATTAGTGGTGCAGTGGGAACTACCATAATCTATAAGCTAATTAAAATTTATGATATAAAAAATGGAAGTATACTAAGTATAATTGTTACTTCATTAATAGCTTCATTGACCGTGGGAGGTAAGGCTTTTGGAAAGTCTACTGCCATTTTATATTCGGA
>JAAZMG010000291.1 GCA_012798935.1 Tissierellia bacterium
GAAATTGGCACAGAATTCCCCTTCCTTTTAGTTATAAATATAAAACTATCTAATATATACCCAAAATAAGGGAATTCTAGCCATTTCAATATAATTCAAACCTTATTTAGGATACAGCTTTATATAATTACTAAATTCAATAGATAAAGGGGGTTTTATATATTTTAATAGATAAAAATCTAGTAATTATACAAAAGTTGTGGGATTTTACGATGAGCTAAAATCTTGAAAAACTGAGTCTTAGTTTGAAAACATGAGGAGGTGTAAAGCAATCTAATCTATAAAAAATATCTAATACTTAAATTGTATCTTCAAGAAATTCAAAACTAAAGATTACCACCAATAATAAAAAATGGGGGAGTGAGAACATATGTTAGAGTACATGAAAATTGCTAATAGTCCTATACTATGGATTTCTGTAATTCCAGCTGTTGCTTTAGTACTATATCAAGCAGCTACATTTATGAAAAAGGCGATTGCAACTGGAAAAGAAATGGGAATTACGGATCAACAAATCGAGGATGCAAAGAAAAGTTCGTTTTTTGCAGCTTTGGGTCCATCCCTAGTTGTTTTAATTGGAATGGTGGCATTATTAACCTCAATGGGAGGACCAGTTTCCTTTATGAGGCTTTCTTATATTGGTTCTGTAATGTATGAATTACCAACAGCGGATATTGCTGCTTCAGCGGCTGGATCTACATTGGGAACAGACAACATGACAGCTGCTGCATATGCAAACGCTGTTTGGTTAATGACAATATGTTGTCTTGGCTGGATTCTAGTATCGGCTTTATTTACAGACAAAATGGGAGACCTTAGAGATAAGATAGCAAAAGGTAACGAACAAGTACTAGCAGTAATTGCAACAGCAGGAGGATTAGGCTCTTTCACATATCAAGTTGCAAATAGAGTACTTCCTGCACCGATATCAGGTCAAGCTGTAGCTTGCTATGCTGCATTTATTATTATGTTTGTTTTGAACACTATTAGTGCGAGGAAAGATTTAGTTTGGATTAATCAGTTCGGCATTATCATAGCAATGATTGGTGGTATGATTACTGGAAGCTTTTTTATGTAAAAGTAATGGTAGGAGGGGTCAATAATGGAAAATAAAGATGTTTTTAATGGAAAATTTATTCCGTATATCATAAAGAATGGTAGAAGATTAAACTTGTTGGGGGTAGTTTTAGTTTTTGGACCATGTTTAGCTCTTGCGTTACAAGGAATTCTACCACCGTGGGAAGCTTTATTAACAGGTATAACAATACGATTACCAATGTTAATAAGCTTTTATATCCATGAACCTATTTCTTATTTTGCTGTTCTTGGAATACCTGGGACATATATGTCATTTCTTTCTGGCAATATTAGCAATCTTCGTGTTCCATGTAGTAGTGTTGCTCAAAAAGCAGCTGGAGTAAAAGAGGGTACAAAAGAAGGAACAATTATAGCCACAATAGGTATAGCTATATCTACATTTGTAAATATTGTAATTTTAGCAATAGGAGTAGTTGCAGGTAACTATATTATTTCAATATTACCGGAAAAGGTACAATTAGCACTAAATTTGTTATTGCCAGCATTGTTTGCTTCATTAGTAGCAAACTATATTAGACAAAAACCAAAATTAGCATTATTTGGTGTCCCATTAGCTTTTATTATGTCATTTCTTGGCAAGGGCCCATTTAAAGCATTGCCAGCTGGATTAGCTAGTGGTTTACCAATACTGATAGCAGTGTTTGGAACAATGGGAATTGGCATTACTTTAGCTAAAAAGGGAAAAATATAAGCTTAAAATAAACAGTATAAGGGAGCATCAATTTAACATGAAAAAGAAATTGTTTTATGGTTGGATAGTTGTAATAGCTATATTCTTAATATTAGCAGTTGGATGGGGGATAACATTTAATTCAAGTAGTATTTTCATTTCACCTATAGAGAAAGATCTAGGTTTTACAAGGTCGCAAATGCTAAATGCAGTAACAATTCGAGGAATTGTAAAGACTTTGATAGCTTTTTATTCTGGTTGGATTTTTTCAAAATATAATATAAAAAGAGTTATGGAAATATCCACTATAGTACTATGCATATCATATTTTTCTATGTCATTTATGACATCTATAATCCAATATTACATTTTAATTTCAATACAAGCAGCGTGTATTATGTTATGTGGATTTGTCCCGTTATCTATTATTATAAATAATTGGTTTTTTGAAAAAAATGCAATTGCTCTTGGATTTGCTTTTATGAGGACTGGAATAGGAGGAATGATTTTCAATTTAGTAGGTGGTAGATTAATTCCACAAATAGGCTGGAGGAAAACGATTTTAATTTTTGCGACTATTATGTTTGTAGTTATGGTAATTTCAGTATTCTTTTTAATTAAAGTTTCTCCAAAAGATAAAGGATTAGAGCCCTATGGGAACAAAGAAAAAAATGATTCTAAAAAATCTAGGAACAATGAGCTTACAGGAATTTACGCTAAAGATGCAATAAGAACCTTCAAATTTTGGATGATTGGAATTGGCATAATAATAATGGGCATGAATATGACGGGATTGGTTACTAATATAGCTCCACATTTAAGTGATATTGGATATAGCCTTTCAACCAGTGCTAAAGTAGCAAGTCTTACTATGATTTGCTTAGCTTTTGGTAAATTACTAATGGGGGTATTGTTTGATAAATATGGTATACGTAATGCTACGCTATTGACTTGCTTAGCCTTGATAATAGGCGTTTTAGGTATGATATTTGCAAAATATAGGATCTCTTTTGTTGGCATATCTGTAGGTGTAGGATTGGGATGCTCCTTTTGCTCCATAGCCTTACCACTTTATGCAGAAAAAATATATGGAAGATTAGACTTTCCAAAGATATTAGCTTATTTTCAAACTATGTCCAATTTGGGCGGAATAGTTGCTCCACTTATAATGGGTGCCATGTATAAGAGTAAAAATAGTTACAATAGTTCTTTATTTTTGCTACTAGGATGTTTGATATTTGCTTTCTTTATTTGGTTAAAAGTACTTCCTAAAAATAAAGAAAGGAGCCAAACAGCTGATTCTTCATTTATAGCATAAAATTAAGGGATATAAATAGAAATCAAAAGTTTAAGGGATGGTTGTAAAATTATATGATTTATAAAGGAGGATAACAATGTTTAAAGAGGTAGCTTTAAATTATTTGAACGAGAAACGAGATGAGTTAATAAAAGTCTCAAAAGAGATTTGGGCAAATCCAGAATTAGGTCATAAAGAACATTTTGCTTCAAAGAGAATAGCTGAAATCCTAGAGTCTGAAGGATTTGATGTGGAACTTGGATACGTAAACATTCCAACTGCAATAAAAGCAACTTATGGATCTGGCAGTCCTGCAATTGGACTTTTGGGAGAATATGATGCGCTTCCAGGGCTTAGCCAAAAAGTAAGTACTACAGAAGAGCCAATTATACAAGGCGCTCCAGGGCATGGATGTGGGCACAATCTTTTGGGTGTATGTAAATTAGCGGCTGCAATTGCAATTAAAGAGGGCATAAAGCAAGGTGATTTAAAAGGAACTATTGTATTTTATGGCTGCCCAGCCGAGGAGCAATTAACAGGTAAACCCTTTATGGCGCGTGGTGGAGCTTTTAGAGATATTGATATGGCTATTTCTTGGCATCCAGCTAGCTATAATATTGCAAGCTATGCATCAAAGACAGCGTTAAATTCTGCAAAGTTTCATTTCAAAGGGAAAACAGCTCATGCTGCTCTTGATCCTCAGAATGGAAGGTCAGCATTAAGTGCTGTTGAATTAATGAATGTTGGGGCAAACTACTTGAGGGAGCATGTAACCGATGATGTAAGAATTCACTATGTAATAACAGATGGTGGTGGTGCACCAAATGTAGTACCAGATAAAGCAACTGTATTTTATTTTGTAAGAGCATTAACAAGAGAAGCTGTTGTTGATACCTATAATAGACTTGTTAAAATTGCAGAAGGTGCGGCTATGATGACCGAAACTCAGTTAGAAGTAGAACTTTTAGGTGGATGTTATAACTATTTAGTAAACAAGGTTCTTGTCGATCTATCACATAAGGTAATGACAGAAACAAAGAGACCTGAATGGACTGAAGAAGAATTGGAATTTGCCAAAGAATTAAATAGTAAAACGGATAATTATCAGAAAACTATTAAAGCTGGCTATGCAAAAGATGGTGAACATCTTGCAACAGATGTATTACCAATAGATGAAAAACCAAGATATGCATCAAATGATACAGGCGATGTCTCACATATTGTACCTACTTGCATGTTTATGACTGCAACACAAAATATTGGTGCTCCTGGCCATAGCTGGCAAGTTGTTGCGTGTGCTGGCCATAGTATAGGGCAAAAAGGTATGATGTATGGTGCTGAATGTATAGTAGGTATAGTAGATGAGATATTTAAAGATCCTACAATTCTAAAAAAAGCTAAGGAAGAATTTGCAGAAAAGATTAACGGTAAAGAATATATCTGCCCAATACCAGATGATGTTCCATTACCTTATTAGTACCCGGTATCACCCGACTTTTGTCGAAACTTGCAAACTAGGTAAAACCAGACACCTCACA
>JAAZMG010000043.1 GCA_012798935.1 Tissierellia bacterium
CTCACCAAACTCTTTTCTTAAAATTATCGCTTCACTGTTTAGTTCGATTTTTTCTTTCAAGATTTATTCCCCCTCAAGCAAGTCTTCCATAAAGCGTAAATTTAGTGCTATTTTATTCATAGCAGCCATAGTGTCTAGATCTTCAGTTGTAATGTTTTTTGCCCTAAGAGCTATAGGAATCTGTACAAATTCACAAGACTCATTTACAAAGTAATCCATGGTACACCCAAAGAGTTCTGCTGCTTTTTCAAGCACATCTGCACTAAACTGCCTTTCATTTTTTTCACATTTTGAAATATAACTCTGATCCACATCTAAATATTCTGACAGCTGTGTTTGTGTAAAGCCACTCCTTTTTCGTAACTCGCTAAATCTCTCACCTATCAATTCAAAATTTAACATAGCCACACCTCCCTTTAATTATATTATATGTTAGTGTTGTCATAAAAGCAACTAAATATTCCTTGATAAATATGACAAGTTTAAATTTTTATTTGAGGTGCTGCCATTCTTATAAATTTTAGGCATAGAAAAGTCCTAGAGAGTTTTTATTTCAAGGACTTTTCACATCTAAAATTCTATTATCTATACTTTCATCGTCCTTTAAACCAGCTCTAGTGCGGTTCCATGGCATTTCCACATGAGTTATCCTTTCTGATGCTTTCCCACTATAGCAACCAAGGTTTCTAATTACACTGTCTAGCTGTACCTATTTTATCATGAACCCCCTTATGTTATAATAAAAATACTTCTTCTAAGCATTTCTTCCCTACTACTATTAATTAGATAATCCATGTCTCTATCTACAGATAAACGAGGCAAATTGAAAGTTGTAAGATAAATAGCTGTGCCTCCTTTTAGTGCAAAATTATCATTAAAGGCTGTCGTCTTTCTGCCCTACTATTTCAAAAAGACCGTAGGTGATTAATAATATAAGCATTCTGCATTCATCGTTTGGAAAATCTATACCATCAAATCTATTAGCAACTATGGTAAATCCATGTTTTGAGGAAATGAATTCTTCTTTAGAAGCTCAATATTTTTTCCCGTAAAAACATCTACTTCCGTATTTTTTCTAAAAACTGTATCATTTTTGACTGGTAATCATGTATACCTTCTATCTTCCTATTTTTATAATCATCATACATCTCCTGTGGCGTATTAAAATTACTGACTTTTAACTTGCTTGGCCTAAATTTACTCATTAACTTCCCCCCTAAACTACATACTTTAACATCTAAGTTTAATTGTATAAGATTAGATATAAAAAGGACAACTTTTTATATTATCCAAGCTATCCATGTTAACATTGACTTATCAATTACCTATGCCCTAGAAATGCCAAAAATATAAAATATTTAAATTGTAGTAAATATTCTCACAAATTTAAACAAAGTTAACCACAATATACAAAAGAGATAAACTCAAAGTCTATACATTAATTAATTTATCTTAACTTTATCTATAATATCTCTTGCTTCCTCAATTCCAAATAAATAGCATAATACTCCATATACTATAACACTAAGCCCTACTGCAACTAATAGGAATATTAGATTATATAGCTTAGATACTCCTAATGCACTATATAATCCATGGTATGCAACATATGCAACCACTCCCATTATGGAAGAGGCTAGTCCTGCTTTTAACCCACATTTTATATAAGATACAGTTCCCAATGAACCAATCTTCTTTTTTAGACCATAAAACATAAGTATAGTAGCTATTATAGTAGCTATACTAGTAGCTAATGCAAGTCCAGCATGGGCCATATGTTGTACTAATATAAGATTTAATATTATATTAATCACTACAGATATAGCTCCATTTATCATTGGAGTTTTTGTATCCTGTAAAGAATAGTATACTTTAGTAATTAATAATCTAAGTGCCATTGCTACAAGTCCTACTGAATAAAATTTTAAAGCCTGGGATGTCATTATCGTAGCAGTAGCATCAAACTCGCCTCTTTGAAATGCTATTTCAACTATAGGCTTAGCTAAAACAATTAATCCTACAGAGGCTGGGATAGTGATAAGTAGTATAAAATTAACCCCGTATCCCATGGTACTTTTTACATCAGGAATATTATCATTATTGGCTTCTCTGGACAATATTGGAAATGCAACTGTAATTATTGCATATATAAATACTCCCAGTATAAGTTGGTTTAATTTATTAGCATAATTTAATGCTGATATACTTCCAGATATTAACGATGAAGCTAAAGTTTTATCAACTATTGCATTTAAATCATTTATAACTACTCCTACTAAAACTGGTAAACTTAAATATGAAACCTTTTTTATGTATTTGTCTTTTATATTAAATAAAAACTTATAATTAAATCCGGATAATTTAGCTTCTGGAATTTGAATAAGTAATTGTCCAATTACTCCTACAATCGCTGAAACCATAAGCCCCTTTATTCCGAAAAAAGATGATAAAAATAGTAAAAACAATATGTATGATAAGTTTAATGGTACTCCTATTATGGCAGTAGCACTAAATCTTTCCTCTGATTGAAGATAACCTGTCATTACGCCTATTATTCCACTAAAAAGTATCATAGGTAGTCCAATCCTTGTTAATTTAACAGCTAAATCAAATTGTTCTCCTTCAAACCCCATAGCAAGTAATTTTACAATCAATGGAGTCCCTAATAATGCTAAAATAACAGCAATGAATGATACAAATAATATTACATTAATCATATTATTTGTATGATTTACTTTACCCCTTTTTCCTTCTTTAGATTCTACCTCTGATATAACAGGTATAAATGTTGTACTTATAGCATTTCTCAAAAAATCTGCTAATAGTACTGTAACTGATAAAGCTATAAAGAAAGCATCTGTTTCCATGCCAGAACCAAATTTTGCTGCTATTAGGACTTCCCTAAAAAACCCTAGAAATTTACTTCCTAGGGTAAATAATATTATTATTAGTGCTGATTTAGTTACCTTATTTACACTTATCATTACAACCTCCATATTTAAAGCTATTAGAATATAATAATGGTATAGTTACTATAAATATAGTAAATAATGTTCCTACGTATCCCATAGTAAAAAAAGAGACACTTTCCACTAAACCATATAACAGAAAAGATATATATGCAGCAAAATACACTATTCCTGTAATATTATCATTATAATATATAATTTTTACATTTTTAAAACAAAATATAAAAATTAATATGTGCAAGAATAAATCGATAATTCCGCCACCTACTAATGTCTCTATATAAAAACTATGGAATTCATTTAAACTATAACCCATTCTTTTAATAATATCTACACTACTAATATACCCTATTCCCAAAACCCAATTGGTCTTATTCAATATTTCAAACGCAAAATTCCATAATACTAATCTACCACTAGTTCCATAATCTTTTCTTATAATCATATTAGTAATAAAGCTGCTAACCTCTTGATTAGATCTTATTATAATAACTAAGCTAATTATTAATGTTAAGATAAAATTTTGCGCTTTTATTTCTTTTCTGAAGTGAATAATTAATAAAATTGAGAAAAAAATTAAAACACATGCTATTACAGTTCTAGATAATGTAGCAAAGATATTAATTGAGAAAATAAAATAACAAATCAAATTAAATTTTGTTCTCTCATTAGTATACAAAAAAGTATTAGCTATGGTTGCCATAAATAGTAACTGAGCAAAACTATTTCTATTTAAATAAAAGGAAGAAAAATTAACTGCATACGGGTTGTTTATATTTAAAATATTGAACATCTCACTAAAATTAGCCAATATATTATATAAACTAGCTACTAAGCCTAGATATACAATTAATTTCATAAATTTTGTGAAACCTAATTTATTAATTAAAAGTTTAGATGGAATACATAAAAAAATCAGTACACTTATAAATCTGGCAAATATGTTAATAATCTCTATGTAATTTATTCCTATCGTTAAAGAAGATGAAAAAATAGTAATAAGTTGAAATATTGTAAATATAAGAGCGAAAATCAAGCTCTTTATACTGATAATTTTTGATGTTGATGTAAAAAAATATGACAATATATAAACTGATTGTATTAAAAATACTATACCTACCATCAACTGATATCTTGTATTGGAAACAGTATTCGATATTATTTTAGAAGTTAAAAATATGGGAAACAAACTAATCAAAATGCAAATATATAATTTCCATGCAATCTTATTGTATAAACAATTCTTTTCTTGAATTAAAATATGATCACATCCCTAACTATTATAGAATAATATACTTTTTATCCTAATAAATCAATAATCTTTTTATATGTCTTTTCCCTATCAAATTTGCTTTCCGCCAGCATTCGATTATTCTCTCCCATTAATTTTCTCAGAACTTTATCGTTATATAAAAACAATATTTTTTCGACTAAATCTTGTACATTAGTATTTTCACAGTTAAAACCTATATTATATTTTGTAACTAAGTTTCTATATTCAGCACACTCTTGAGTATTAATAACAGGCAATCCTGCTGCTGCATAATCTCCAACTTTATTAATTATACTACCTGCTGATCTTTTCTTAATAGGATTAACAGCTATATCGCATACAGTTAAAATTCCAACCATTTTTTCATAACTTAACCTACCAGTAAATTCTACATATATACCTTTTTCTTTTGCATATTCTTTAAACTTTGATTCAAGTGGTCCATCCCCCATAACAATAAACTTAATACTATTAATACCTTTATCTTTGATAATCTTCAAAGCATCAATTACCGAAATCAAATCATAGCTATGTCCTAAAGTGCCTATATATGCTAACCATATCTCATCTTTAGGTTTGCCCATAAATTTATTATATTTTGCAAGTTTATCAAATTCATTTAAGTCGGTACTTAAATATACACTATTTCCTATTTTGCATTTCTTATTAACCTTTAATGCTCTATTCACATAAGTTTGAGAAACTGCTATGATTTTATCTGCTATCCCATAAATATAATTAGCTTGTTTTTTCATGGGATAAAAAAGGATTTCACTAATTATTGGTATATTAAAAACCATTCTAAAAGCTTCAGGCCATAAATCCTGAATATCAATTATAAAACGTATATTATTTTCTTTAGCATATTTAGCTGCAACTTTAGCTA
>JAAZMG010000292.1 GCA_012798935.1 Tissierellia bacterium
TATGCAACCGAACGATCATAATTACTGGGTAGTAATTTTAGACTCTGGCTTTGCGTCGCTATCTTTCAATAGCTCTGCTCTCGACATTTTAACATACACTTACTTGTAAGTCTATATTTTTTAGTTGATTTAGATCTTTTGCTTAAGCAAATACTATATTTCCATAGTATTCACCATATCAAACATTGGCATTGCCATGGCTATAACTATAAAACCAATGATTACTGCCATAAATACTATAAGTATAGGTTCTAACATGGTGGTCATCTTTTGCATAGAGGTTTCTACTTCTTCATCGTAAAAGTCTGCAGTTTTATATAATATATCATCTAATGCTCCTGATTCTTCTCCTACCTTTATCATAGAATCTACCATAGGATCAAATAAATTCATATCTTTTGTGGTCCTTGACATAGGTATACCTTTTCTTATATCTTCTTTGGCAATACCTAGCTTATTGGATACTACCTTATTCCCTACTACATTAGACACTACGTCTAAAGCCTGTAATAAGGGTATTCCACTTGAAAGTAAAGTAGATAATGTTCTTGTAAATCTGGAGGTAATAATCTTCATATTCATTTTTTTAAATCCAGGAATTTTTATCTTTAAACTATCAAAAAATATGCTACCTCCTTCAGTTTTTCCAAAGGAAATAAGGCCTAGTATGATAATTAAAACTACTCCAATAAATACATACCAATAAGATTTTAACCAATTGCTTATAGCTAAAAGGGCTCTTGTTGGACCTGGCAGTATAGAATCACTGCTTTCAAACATACCTATAAATGTGGGCATTACTACAGTCAATAAAAAAACCACAACTGCTATAGCAACTATACTTAGCACCATAGGATAAACAAGAGCATTTTTTACTTTGTTTTCTATCTTGTTTTCTTTTTC
Source organism: Tissierellia bacterium (assembly GCA_012798935.1). Classification (GTDB taxonomy): domain Bacteria; phylum Bacillota; class Clostridia; order Tissierellales; family Tepidimicrobiaceae; genus JAAZMG01. Next base: position 904 of record JAAZMG010000292.1, read on the forward strand.
AAAGTGAACTGCCATCCTTTCCATTATTACATCTAAATTACCGCTAACTTCTCCTGCCTGTACCATATTTACCAATAAATTAGGAAATATCTTATTCTGTTTTTTCATTCCTTCTGATAAAGTCATACCTTTTTGTACATCTTCATATACTACTGATATAGCTTTTTTAAGAGTTCTATTCTCTGTTTGTTTTTCTAATATATCTAAACATTTTACTATACTAATACCTGCATTCAACATGGTATAGAATTGTCTACAAAAAACTGCCATATCTTTTTTTGTAACTTTTTTAGCAAATAAATCGGTTTTTATATCGCTACCTTTGTCCTCTTCAATAGCCATAGGGAAATAGTTATTACTTTTAAGCATTGTGAGCACATCTGATTCCGATTTGGCTTCATAATAGCCTTCTAGTATTTCTCCACTTTCAGATATAGCCTTATATTTAAATACCAATATACTCACCACCTATAGGATATATCTTCTTATAATATCTCTGTTAATAGCTTGGCTTAATATAGTATCCTTTGAAATAATTCCTTTATTATATAATTCAAGTAAGGAGTTATCCATAGTTTGCATTCCATATTTTCCTCCTGTTTGTATGGAACTATCTATTTGATGA
>JAAZMG010000293.1 GCA_012798935.1 Tissierellia bacterium
TAACCCTAACACCAATAAACAGGTAAGAAATTTAATTTTTTTACTATTCTTATAATTTTTCATATTAACCTCCTCTGTATTGCACAAAAGAGCGAAAGCTATTGCCATCGCTCATTGTTAATAGTTTCATTTATCTATTTGCCAAATAAAGTATTGTATACTATAACAGCTGCTTCTGCTCGGTTAACTACCTTAGTTGGTTCGAAGTTCTCTGTTGCAATATCAGAAAATATCCCTTGAGCTTCAAGCCAAGCCACCTCATTTGATGCCCAGCTAGGAACTAAATCCTTATCTTTGAAATTAGATTTTTCCATTACAAACTTTTCCATTCTAGTTTGTTCTACTACCTCAGCTAATACAGCACCTCTTCCCACTACAGCTGCTATTTCTTGTCTTGTTATTACTTGGTTTGGCCTAAAGGATTTATCTGGATATCCTGTAAATAAGCCTGTTTTAACAGCTGATTCAACATATGGTGCAAACCAATTTTTAGAGTTTACATCAGAAAACTCACCAGTATATTCAGCCTGTTCATAGCCTAAAGCCTCAACCATAATTTTACAAAACTGTGCTCGGGTAAACTCTTTTTCTGGGGCATATTTTCCATCTCCTACTCCATCTATTATTCCTTTTTTTGCAAGTTCTTCTATTGCGGTTCTTGCAAACCCATATTCTTCTGTTATGTCGGTGAATACTATTTCTTCTATTGGCTCTTTTTCTACAGGTTTTTCTTCATCTGTAGGTTCAATAGCCTGTCCCACAGTTATTTTAACCACCATCTTAAATACTGTGCCAAATTCACCTGATTCTTTTACCTTTCTATATACAACTATTTCTTCGTTATCTGGAATCTCATCATTACCAATTACTTTTCCATCAATTTCATAGGCCAAAACATATTTTAAATCTTCATTGAAAATATCCTCTAAGGACTGGGGATCAACTGGATAGCCATCTGATGTTTCAAATGTTACTTCTGCATTTTCAGCAGTTACACCTGCTTTTTCCTTCAGTAAATAGGCTAAACTAATCCCTTTTACTTTTGCAGATTTTTCCCCTGATTTACTATTGTATATGTATTCTTCATTGATTTGAGCTTCTTCCGGCATAGATTTTAAATCATTAAGGGTTAATTTAAGTGCTTTTTCAACACCTGGCCCTAGAACCTCTACAGCAAAGACTTCCACATTTTCTGCAAATACAATAGCTTGTGACAGTATCAATGTTAATGCTAATAGAAATGTTACTAGTTTTAATCTTTTCTTATACATAGTTACCTCCACCTTTCTTTTTATTCAAATTTAGGAAACTAAATTTAAACTATATTAAGGAGCATTCCTGTAATAAATAAAAATCACATTTGAATAAAAAAATACCACCTGTTAAAATACAAGGTGTCAGAGAATTCCTGCAGGAAAAACTGACCCTTAAATTAAATAACAGGAGGTATTCTAAAATGAATTATACACAAAATGAAAAGATTAAGCAAATAGATATTGATACTTTAATTATTGGAGTTGATATTGCTA
>JAAZMG010000294.1 GCA_012798935.1 Tissierellia bacterium
ATTTTATGGTTTCCCATAACTTTAATATTTTTTATATTAAAAAAACTAGTTTTAAAAGTAAATAAATAGAGTAGTGTTAGTACTAGAACAAATAATAAAAGTTTTAATATTCTTCTTCTTTTTTTTATTCTCCTCTTATAGCTTTTGCTTCTTTCCATGTATTAACACCACCTATATACTTGTCCTATATTATAGCAGCAGCAAAGGCTGCTATTAGTCAACCATTTTAATATCAGCACCTAATTCCTTCAAAGCTATATGAAAATTTTCATATCCTCTTTCAATATGATATACGTTCTCTATTTCCGTTACGCCTCGGGCTGACAATCCTACCAAAACAAGACAAGCTCCACCTCTTAAATCTTTAGCACTAGTCTTTGCTCCTGTTAGCTCTTTTACTCCTTTTATTACCGCTACTTTACCAAAAGTTTTAATATTAGCCCCCATTCTAATAAGTTCTTCTGCATGCTTAAATCTATTTTCAAATACAGTTTCTGAAATAATACTAGTACCATTAGCTATACTAAGTAAGGCCATCATTTGTGCCTGCATATCAGTGGGAAAACCTGGATAAGGTAAGGTTTGAATCATTTCTATTGAATTTGGTCTTTTAGGACCTATTATTTTTAATGAATTATTATCATTGTATATTAAACATCCTGCTTCCCTTAACTTTGCAATAATCGCCTGTATATGATCTATAATAACATTTTTTATGATAATTTCTCCCCCTGTTATAGCAGAAGCTATCATATATGTGCCTGCAACAATTCTATCTGGCATTGTATTATAAGCAATATCTGTTAATTCACCTACCCCTTCAATTGTCACAACACTAGTTCCTGCTCCATTAATTTTTGCCCCACCCTTATTTAAGTAATTTTGTAAATCAATTATTTCAGGTTCCCTTGCTGCATTACGGATTATAGTAGTTCCTTTAGCCTTTACAGATGCCAACATAATATTTTCTGTTGCTCCTACACTGGGGTAATCTAACTGTATTTCCCCGCCTCTTAATCCTTCAGTTTTACAATAAATAAATCCATGGGACTCTTCAATCTCAGCACCTAATTCCCTTAAAGATTTTAGGTGCATGTCAATAGGCCTTGGTCCAATTTCACATCCACCTGGATAGCTAATAACTACCTCTCCACATCTAGATAACATAGCTCCCATAAGTATTATAGAAGACCTCATCTCCCTAACTAACTCATCTGGTATTTTTGTACTATTTAAAGGTTTTGAGTCAACCCACATCATTTTATCTATCCGCTTTATATTGCAACCAAGAGATAGTAGTATTTTTTCCATAACCTTTACATCTCTAAGATCTGGTACATTAAAAATTGTACTTTCGTTCCCTCCAATAACAGTAGCTGCTAATATAGGTAGAATTGCATTTTTTGCACCAGATATGCTAACTTCACCAGTTAATTTGTTTCCGCCATTAACAATTATTTTCCCCATTATCGCACCTCCAAATATGCCTATACTGACGTATATCAATATATTATGCATATTTATTAGAAGTGTGATAGAAACAATTATCTTGTTAAATCATCTACAATATTCACTATTTTCTCTGTAGCATCTACTTTGCCCATTTTTTTGCTATTTTTAGACATATTTATTAACCTATCTTTATCTTGTATAATTTCATTTATAATTTCATTTAAACCTTTGCCAGTTAAATCCTTCTCTAAAATTACAAAACTTGCTCCTTTTTCCTCAAAAGCCTTCGCATTATATTCCTGATGATTTTCTGCAGTATAACCTTTTGGTACTAAAATACTAGGAACCCCTATAGCAGATATTTCTGCTAAAGTAATTGCACCTGCACTTGTTATAACTAAATCTGCAATATTAAGTCCTTTTGGAATATCGTAAAAATATGGTAATATCCTTATATTATTATTAAAATTTAATTTTACTAATTTTATTTTGTTTATAAATTCATTAAAAAATCTTTTCCCTGTTATGTGGATAATCTGTATATCATTTGAAAAATTTTCTTTAATAACATAGAGCATTGCATCGTTTAATTTTTTCTGTCCTCCACTGCCTCCAAAGGAGAGAATTAGAGGTATGTTTGGATCAATATTTAGATCATTATAAGCTTTTTCTATATTCACTTCTGTTATACTTTTCCGAATTGGGTTTCCTGTTATGATAATTTTATCTGGATATTTAAAATATTTATTTGATTCTTCAAAAGTTACAAGTACTTTGTCCACATACCTAGAAAGAATTTTATTCGTAATTCCTGGCAATGCGTTTTGTTCATGGATTAATGTAGGAATTCCCCTCCTACTTGCCATATAAACTACAGGCCCACAAACATATCCTCCAGTTCCAATTACCACATCTGGATTAAAATCTTTAATAATTCTTTTAGAATCATTAAGTCCTAAAAATAGCTCCCTAAAAGCTATAAACGCTTCCTTATTAATCCTTCTAGGCATTCCCTTGACTCTAATGGTCTTAAAGTCAAACCCTTCCTTGGGTACCAATTCACTTTCAAGTCCTTCTTTAGTACCTACATATAAAATTTCTGCATCCTTATG